>JAJYCM010000022.1 GCA_021778375.1 Bacteroidota bacterium | reverse complement strand
GTCGGATAGGAATAAGGAAATATTTTTAAGTGTGGATATGGGCGCCATAAGTGAGTCCCTTTTTGAGAGTGAATTCTTCGGCTATGTGAAAGGCGCATTTACAGATGCAAAAGAAGACAGGGCCGGACGCTTTGAGGTTGCTTCAGGGGGTACACTATTTCTTGATGAAATAGGAAATTTAACCTTTAATCTTCAGGTGAAGTTATTGACTGCACTTCAAAATAGACAGATTACTAGACTTGGTTCGACTATTTCTAAAAAGATTGATATTCGTTTAATATGCGCTACTAATTTGCCTTATGAAGAATTAATATCTGAAAAGCGCTTTCGGCAAGATCTGCTCTATAGGGTGAATACCATTGAGATTCACCTTCCGCCATTGAGAAAGAGAAATGAGGATATTCCCCTACTTGTTGATCATTTCATAAATATTTATTGTAAGAAATATAATAAATCTATAAAGAAGATTAGCGCCCAAGCTCTAAGCAAGCTAACACAATATCACTGGCCGGGTAACATAAGGGAACTGCAGCATATGATTGAACGAGTTGTAATCATGAGTGATTCCGAAATGCTACATCCCGAAGACTTTTATTTTTCTTCAAAAGATGTTAAAGATGAAGAAGCTGTTTTCGATAATTACCATCTTGAAGAGGCGGAGAAGATGCTAATCATTAAAGCAATAAGTTTGCATGGCGGTAATTTGACTAAAGCTGCAAAGGAATTAGGTTTAACAAGAGCATCGCTATACCGAAGGTTGGAGAAATATGGTTTATAAAAGATTCAGCCTTATAATTTTATTTAGGACAGCTTTACTTTGCATTTCGGTTTTTCTTATTTTCTTTCTTCTTACTGAAACAAAGCTTGTAGCCACAACATTTATTGTTTTAGTTCTTATAGTAGCACAAATATTTTGGCTTGTTCAATTTGTTCAAAAGACAAATCGGGAAATAGCAAGATTTTTTAGTTCAATTAAATACTCTGATTTCTCTCAGAACTTTAGAAGCAGCATGAAGGGTTCATCTTTTGAGGAATTAAGCAGTGCATTTTCAGATGTAATTGATGAGTTTAGAAAAGCAAGAATGGAGAAGGAGGAACACTACCGCTATTTGCAAACAATAGTTCAGCATGTTGGAATTGGGCTAATGGCATATAAGTTAGACGGAGATGTTGAACTAATAAATACTGCTGCTAAAAAATTGTTTAAGATCCATAGCTTAAAGAACATTTCAGAGCTTTCTAATGTAAGTAAGAGCGTGGCGGATTCATTAAGAAATTTAAAATCGGGGGATAAAGTTTTGGTTAAGATTGCGGATAATAATGAACTATCTCAGCTTTCAATTTATGCTACAGAATTTAAACTGCGGGAGAACCACTATACGCTTATTTCAATAAGCAATATTCAGAGTGAGTTAGAGGAGCGTGAAATGGAGACTTGGCAGAATTTAATCCGTGTACTAACACATGAGATAATGAATTCAGTAACGCCAATCATTTCATTGTCCGCGACTGCTTGTACTTTGCTTGGAGATATTGATAATAATTTTAAGGATAATAAAATTATCAATGAAGAAGGTATGGATGATGTAAAAGGAGCTTTAAATACAATTAAAAGAAGAGGTCAAGGCTTACTTCATTTTGTAGATGATTACCGTAGTCTGACTAGGATACCTATTCCGAATTTCCAGGTAGTTAGAATTTCCGAATTATTCGAAAGAATTGAGAAGTTACTTACAGAACAATTTCACGAGATGAATATTAAGTTTTACTTTTCGATAGTTCCTATGGATTTGGAGATTACTGCAGATCCTGATTTGATTGAACAGGTGATAATAAACCTACTATTAAACTCAATGAGTGCGTTAGCGGTTACTAGAGAGCCCGCTATTAAATTGATTAGCAGGATTGATAACAGAGGCGGATTAATAATTCAAGTGATTGATAACGGTCCTGGAATTCCTGAAGATTTATACGAGAAGATTTTTATTCCTTTCTTTACAACAAGGAAAGAAGGCTCCGGTGTCGGGCTAAGTTTATCTCGCCAGATAATGCGAGTGCATAAAGGTGGAATAACTGTGTTTTCAGTGCCCAATAAGGAAACGGTATTTACGCTAAGCTTTTAAGATTATGTCCAGTAAGTACAAAGCCTCCAAAGTTTGTTTTTGAAGCCGTCTGCAAAGTATTCATACCTTACTAGAGCTTAAATCTTGGAGGCTTTTTATTATAGATGACTAATTATTATTGATAACGTTTAACAATTACAGCAGATGCTTCCCCGCCTCCAATGCAGAGTGAAGCAAGGCCATATTCATAGTAGCGTCTATTCATTTCATAAATAAGTGTGGTTAATATCCTTGCACCGCTTGCTCCTATCGGGTGTCCTAAAGCTACGGCTCCGCCGTTAATGTTTACTTTCTCGGTAGATAAGTCTAAGAGCTTGTTCACTGCGAGTGATACTACTGCAAAGGCTTCATTGATTTCGAATAAGTCTATTTGTTTAATATCTAAATTAGCTTTCTTTAATACTTTATTTATTGCATCTGCTGGTGCAGTCGTAAATTCAATTGGAGCCTTTGCAGCAGAGCTTTGAGCTACAATTTCGACAAGAGGAGTAAATCCCAGTTTAAGGGCTTTTTCTTCTGACATAATAAGCACAGCAGCAGCTCCGTCGTTAATGCTTGAAGCATTAGCTGCCGTAACAACTCCATTCTTGTCAAATACAGGTTTAAGGGAAGGAATCTTATCAAAATTAACTTTCTCAGGTTCTTCATCTTTTATGAATGCAATTTCACCAGTTTTAGTTTTGACTTTCACTTCAGTTATCTCGTCTTTAAACTTCCCTTCCTTTTGTGCTGTAAGGGCGCGCTTGTAGGAATGAATTGAGAATTCATCTAATTGCTCTCGTGTGAAATGGAAATCCTTTGCGCATGATTCTGCACAAAGTCCCATGTGAATATTATTGTAAGCATCTACCAAGCCGTCAACCAAAATTGTATCTAAGATAGTTCCATTTCCTAAACGATAGCCGTTTCTTGCATTGGGTAGAACGAATGGAGAGTTAGTCATACTTTCCTGACCACCAGCTATTATAATATCTGCATCTCCGCAGACAATAGCTTGCTGGGCAAGCATAACTGCTTTTAATCCGCTGCCGCACATTTTATTGATTGTAAGACATTCAGTCTTGTCGGGTAATCCGGCTAAAAGAGCTGCCTGACGTGCGGGGGCCTGTCCTAATCCGGCGGTTAAAACGTTACCCATTATTACTTCATCAATAAGGTTTTTATCGATTTTTGATTCTTCAAGAAGTGATTTGATAACTATGCTGCCTAACTGAGGAGCTGTAAAACTGCTTAGTCCGCCGTTAAATGCACCGATAGCAGTTCTTTTGGCATGTGTAATAACTACTTTTTTCATATTTTCACCCTGACTATTAATAATTTATGTTTTCTATTATTTGTAATTTATCAAGATGCGTTGAAATATAATGTTTAATTATAAAAATCAATGCCTTTGATATTTCCTCATTTCATTTTTTTTGCATATACGATTCATATTATTACCTATTACATAACCAAAGCCATTATAGCTTTTTGAACATGGAGACGATTTTCTGCTTCGTCAAAAATGACAGAGTTTTTAGAGTCTGCAATTTCATCTACAACTTCTAACCCGCGATGGGCAGGAAGACAGTGCATAAATAAATAATCTTTTTTAGCATGTTTAACAAGGTCACTGTTAACTTGGTACTTTTTGAATATTTCATTTCGTTTAACGGCTTCACTTTCTTGCCCCATACTTGCCCAAACATCGGTGTAAATAACATCGGCACCTGTAACAGCTTCTACGGGATCAATTACAATTTCTACTTTACTTCCCGATACTTTTGCATTTGAAATAGATTCTTGCACAATCTCCTTGTTCGGTTGGAAGTCTTTTGGAGAAGCAATTGAGATATCCATACCGACTTTAGAACATCCATGCAAAAGACTATGAGCTACATTATTTCCATCGCCCACATAAGCAAGCTTTAGTCCTTTTATGGTCTTCTTTTTTTCAAGGATTGTGAAGATATCAGCTAATATCTGGCAAGGGTGCATTAGATCCGTTAGTCCATTTATTACCGGTATTGAGGAATTTTTTGCAAGGTCAATTACATCTTGATGGTCAAATGTACGGATCATTATTCCGTTTAGAAATCTTGAAAGGACTTTAGCCGTATCCGGTATGCTTTCGCTTTTCTTAAGTTGAAGGTCGTTTTGATTAAAATACATCCCTATACCACCAAGTTGGTAAATACCGACTTCAAAAGAAATTCTTGTGCGTGTTGAAGGTTTAGAAAAGATCATTCCCAATGTTTTTCCTTCAAGGATGCGATGAGGCGCTCCGTTTTTAAGTTTAGATTTAAGAGAGGCGCTTAGTTCAAATATTTGCCAAAATTCTTCTGCAGATAAATCATTTAAAGAAATTAAGCTTTTCCCTTTCATATTCGACATGTTTTATTCCTTTGCAATTTTAATGAGTAATAATTGCCCCACGATAAAACATGGGGCTACAAAAAGGATACAGAAAATTAAATAAAACCTTTTTCTTTCAAAATAGATTTCACAGTAATATTTCCTTTTTCCAGAAGTTCATATTGAACGCGAACATGAGGTTTGTTTATTTTCAATATTCTTCCAAGGTCAATCGGAGTACCGATTATTACAGTATCGCAATCAGTTTTATTAATAGTTTCTTCCAAATCTAAAATTTGTTGATCGCTATAACCCATAGCAGGTAAAAGCTTTCCGATTTTAGGATATTTTTTAAAAGTATCTGAAATTGAATTAACAGTAAATGGTCTCGGGTCAATAATTTCTTCTGCATCGTTTCTCCACGCAGCAATCATACCTGCGCCATATTCCATTTCACCGTGAGTCAAAGTAGGACCATCTTCAACAACAAGGACCCTCTTTCCTTTGATCAAGTTTTCTTTATCAAGGGTAAGAGGAGAATTAGCTTCAATAATTTGAGCTTTAGGATTTACTACACGAATGTTATCATAAAGCTTCATAACATTTTTTTGATCCGCTGAATCCATTTTGTTGATAACAACTACATCTGCAAGTCTCAAAGAAGTATTGCCGGGATAGTAATACATTTCATGCCCTGCCCGGTGAGGATCAACAACCGTAAATGTTAAATCTGATTTATAAAAAGGAATATCATTATTACCGCCGTCCCAAATAATTACGTCAGCTTCCTTTTCGGCTTCGGCAAGAATAGCAGCATAATCGACACCAGCATAAATAACGCTGCCCATAACAATATGGGGTTCGTATTCTTCCATCTCTTCAATTGTGCATTTATATTTAATTAAATCTTCTAATGAGCCATACCGTTGAACTTTTTGTTTTACAAGATCTCCGTAAGGCATGGGGTGACGTATTGAAACGACCTTTTTCCCTGCTTCGCGGAGTACTTTGACAATTTTGCGGGAAGTCTGAGATTTTCCGCATCCGGTTCTAACTGCAATAATTGAAATAACAGGTTTGTTACTTTTAATCATTGTATCATTCGCGCCCAAAAGTTTGAATGAAACACCGGCTGCATTAACAATTGATGCTTTTGTCATAACATAATTAAAAGTAACATCGGAATATGAAAATACCACCTCATCAACTTTAAGCTCTTTAATTAAGCCGGTAAGGTTTATTTCATCATAAATTTTAATTCCGTTTGGGTACAATTTACCGGCGAGTTCGGGCGGGTAAATTCTACCATCAATATTTGGAATTTGGGTGGCAGTAAAAGCGACAACGTTATAGTCGTTATTGTCGCGGAAGTAGACATTAAAATTGTGGAAGTCGCGTCCGGCAGCGCCCATGATCAAGACATTTTTTGTAGACATAAGATCCCCGATCTATTGTTTAGAAATATTGATTTAAGGGAAAGATACCCAATTTTGTCAGGCACCATTAGAGTAAAAATAAGAATAATCGGCATTAAAATCTTGATAAAGCTTATTATCAAACGTGAATTTTATTCTACCGTAACGCTCTTAGCTAAATTTCTTGGTTGGTCAACGTTTAAACCTTTTTTAACTGCGATGTGATAAGCAAGGAGTTGCAAAGGTATTACGGTTAAAAGCGGCATAAGAATTCTAATAGTATCGGGAATTTTAATAGTATAGTCGACAAGCTTATCGATCTCATTATCGTTCTTACTAGCAATAGCAATAATACGACCTCGGCGGGCTTTTATTTCCTGAATGTTACTTATAATTTTGTCGTAAGTAGAATCTTTAGGAGCAATGAACACCACCGGCATATTTTCATCAATCAAGGCGATGGGACCGTGTTTCATCTCCGCAGCCGGATAGCCTTCTGCATGTATATAAGAAATTTCTTTAAGCTTCAAAGCGCCTTCAAGGGCAACCGGGAAGTTATAGCCGCGTCCGAGGTATAAAAAGTTTTTTGAGTCTTTAAATATTTCTGCAATTTTTTCAATTTCATCATTAAGCTTTAATATTTCCGAAATCTTATCCGGTATGTGTGATAATTCGAGGGCAATAGATTTACCATCAACCAAACTCATGGTTTTTTTACGGGCAATTAGCAAAGTAATTAAAGCAAGTACAACAAGCTGGGAAGAGAACGCTTTAGTAGAAGCAACACCTATTTCAGGACCGGCATGTGTATAAACGCCGGCGTTACTTTCACGAGCGATAGAACTTCCAACCACATTACAAATTCCGAGCACAAGTGCGCCTCTTAGTTTAGCCTCTTTAAGAGCGGCGAGAGTGTCTGCGGTTTCACCGCTTTGAGAGATAAAAAATATTGCATCGTCTTTTTCAATAATCGGATTTCGGTAGCGAAATTCTGAAGCATACTCTACCTCAGTAGGAATGCGTGTGAATTGCTCAAACATATATTTACCCACAAGCCCTGCATGCCATGAAGTACCACATGCCGAAATAGTAATTCTTTTTGAAGCCGCAAGTCTGTCTGCGACGTTTTCAAGACCTCCGAGTTTTGCAGTACCTTCGTCAAAAAGAATTCTACCCCTCATTGAATTACGAACAGACTCAGGTTGCTCCATAATTTCTTTAAGCATAAAATGAGGGAAACCGCCTTTGTCAATTTCGTCTAAAGTCATGGAAATTTCGTGAATTTCCTTTTTAACTTCCTTATCAAGACTAGTTTTAGCGTTAAAGTGGTCTTTGAAAACTTGGATAATCTCGCCGTCTTCAAGATAAACAATTTGTTTAGTGTGGGAAATAATTGCAGAAACATCAGAAGCGACAAAATTTTCATTTTCACCTATACCCAGAACAAGGGGAGAACCTTTACGAGCTGCAATAATTTTATCAGGTTCCTTTTCATAGATAACCGCGATTCCGTAAGTGCCTTCAACTTCGCTTAAGGCTAATTGAACAGATCTAAATAGAGAATGTCCTTTTACTAAAAAGCTGTCAATTAAATGGGGAAGAACTTCGGAATCAGTTTGAGTAATAAACTCGTACCCAAGCTTTTGAAGTCCCGTTCTTAAGGTTCGGTAATTTTCAATTATTCCATTATGAATTACATATAAGTTTTTTGAAGTATTGAAATGAGGATGAGCATTTATTTCATTGGGCACACCGTGTGTTGCCCAACGGGTATGCCCGATTCCAAGATTTGCAGATAAATCAAGATTATCTATTTTGTTTTCAAGAAGAGATACTTTTCCTTTGTTTTTAATTACTTCGGAGTGATGATCGAAAATGAGTGCAATGCCAGCGGAATCGTATCCTCGGTACTCCAATCTTTTTAATCCGTTAATGATAATCGGCACACAATTTTTTTCACCTATATATCCTACAATCCCACACATTATGGCTCCTGTTATTTATAGAAAATTTAAATAATCATAGTGTAATTATATTTTATATTTGGACTAATTGAAAGCTACATTAAGCGTTATTTTACTTTGGCAAATTTTTGGATAACGGACTTCACACTGCCGTTATTTTTAATTATAATTTTGTAAAAATAAACTCCATTTGCAAGTGGGCTTCCGTCTTCGTCACGTCCGTCCCAATATATTTTATTAAAACCAATTTGAAGGTCTGACTGAGGGACTATAATATTTTTAATTAGCCTTCCGGCAACGCTAAATATTTTGATGGTAAATTTTTCCGGAATATTTGCGCCGGTTAGCTGAAAAGTAAAATTCGTATTATCATTAAACGGATTAGGATAATTAAAAATATTTTGAATATCAGCTTGATTAGAGGTGTAAAACTCAAGAGTATGAGCAAGCGAATCAGAATAATTACCGGAAGGACCTCTTACAATAAAACTAATAGTATGCTTTCCATCATCTAAAACGGGAGTCCATCTTATTTCAGTGTGAGCGTTTGGATATGGGATTTCTGTAGACATTATGTCAGTTCCCGAAAAGTTAAAAGGATTACCGTCAAATGAAATAATAAACTTTGAAGTGTCTACTGGTAATGTATCGGTATCTTTCAACGAAATAATTACAATAGGTTTTGAAGAGACAATATCGCCATTCAAAATTTCATTGCCGTCAAAAGTTATGGAAAAGGACGGTTTTACTGAATCCACTATGATAAAAAGATTTCTACTTGTAGAGTTGTTAAAAGCATATAACTCACCCGAAGATAAAACAGCTGTTGCATTAATAATATTTGAAGATAATAAATTTGCTGTTTGAATTGTGGCGCTTATATCAACTGCACTATCAGCAGGGACAAAGATTGCTTTTGAATAGAAAGGCGAATTGTTCGAATTTAAGAATAAATTTAACTGAACAGAATCGGCGTTTGAAAGTCCGTAATTGTGCAGCCTTAATTTTATATTAACCGGAACTCCTTGAAGAACTGAATCCTGACTTAGTGTCATTTCATCTTTTAGTAAAGAAATATCCGGCAGAGATTTATAATCAACGGAGACGGATTTTAAGTTTACCGGAGAAGTTGAAGTAAATGAAGAATCCCATAAATTGATTCCGAGCTTAATATAATTATACTTTCGAGATTCTAGATTTCCGATGTTTAGTGGCAGCATGAAATTAGTTTTTAACGTATCCCATTGATTAGTTCCTGTATTCTTACCAAGCAAAGAGACTTTAAAGGCGGATAGATTATCTCTATTAACAATATTTAAATTTAGGTTATTCCATTCAGCAGCAGGACCAATTTCGCTCGTTGTTACGCTTCCGGTTGCATCTATATATTTTCCTTTGAATTTAGAAATTTTCGGAGTGACGCTTTTATTACTATATACCGAAGTATAAACAAGATTATTTTCTGAGTCATAACACCAGGCGTAATAGTTTTGGAAAGGGTTATATGAAATCCATTCCTCTTCAAAAACTCCGTCAGAGATTCTTATCCTGCGAATAAATCCGTTTTCAAAATTTTCATACGGGTAGATAAATCCGTCAGCAACAAAGAATGATGAGAAACCAGAATAACTTGTTCCGCTAAGCTGCATATCGGGCTTAATCAAAGACCAGTTATTTTTTGGGTTAAATGTTCTTAATACATAGTGATTATTTCCGGAAGTATCCTTACCTGTAAGATTGTAAACATAATTACTATCGGCTGATAGATAGAAAGCACCATTTTGAATTTTTGCATTATCCCAGTTTAATAATCCTTCCTTGAGAAAAACTCTGGCGGTATCGCCTGTATATCTATCAACTTTCAACAGGCTATAAGGTTCACCATCGGTGACATAAATAAAGCCGTCACTCAAATAAAACATTGAATTTTTAATCGGTGCGTAAAAATTTGGTAAAGTTCCATAAAATCGTCCTTTTACCGTTCCGTTCAACCCTGTTCCGAACCTGTATATTTTTGAATATCCATGCAGGTTATATTTAAGCGCATAATACCAAATATTTCCAATATATAGATAAGAGCCGTCGGTAGTAATTGAAGTCATTCCGGTGGAATCTAAAACTGAAGATGTAATTATTATATCTTCCAATAAATTTTCAATAAAAGGTTTAGGCGGAAGATAAACTGTATTTAGTGTTAAACCGGAATCAGAAATATTCATATTATAATGATTGAACAAAACAAGCTGTTTCCCTTGAACGAAATAGCCATTTTGTGTCGAATTCAAAATTGAAAATGTTCTAGGTACACTCCAACCGCTTGAATCTTTACCATTATAGATTCTTGATCTCCAGAAATAAATTCCTCTTGGAAGCGGCGGTGACTTCCATAAGACTAAGCCTAAAGAAGGCGATATTGATGACGAGCTAACCGGATTGTTAAAATTAATATTCGTATCAATTTGAATAAAATAATTCATAGGTTGAGATAAAAAATAACCGATATCTGCAATTCTAAATTCAACTGAAGAAGTTTGTGAAGTGAATCCATCAACCGGAGAAATTATGTTCGGATTTTGAAGATTATAAACTATTATAGAATTTTTTGCAATATTATCGGAATGATCTAATTCAGGAATAATATTTTCTTCATTTACTTTAACAGTAAAGGAATAATTTCCGGCAATCCGTGGAATCCAGGTAAAATAGGTTGAATCTTCAAGACCAAAGCTTCCTAATTTTTTTTTACCTAATTGGAAGGTAGTATCGAGAGACTCAACAAATAATTGAATAGTAACAGAATCAGAAGGAAATAAAACACCAAGATTCTGTATGTTAATTTTTATTTGCACAGTGTCGTTGACTATTTCATTCTCTTTTTCGAAAGAAATTCCGGCTGAAGAAACGCTAAAGTCGGGTTTATCAGGCAAAGCTAATTTTAGGACCGGATCACCGAGATAAGTAAGAAGAGCAATTTGGCTGCTATTATATCCGGCAGCAGGCATAATATTCTTTGCATATTGAAATACTTTTCCAGTAAGATAATTTTTTTTATTAAAGATTTCATCAAAGATTAAATTATCAACGAAAGTACCGACACTCCAGTAAGTAAGTCCAACATTTCCAAAAAATCCTATACTTCCCTTTCCGGGAACTTTATTAAACTGCTCACCAAAAACATCCTGATCGTCAAAATAAGCAGTATAGCATGTAACGCTTAAAATAACAGGGAGCCGCCCTCCGTTATTCAATAAATAAATATCATCGTTAAGAAATGTAAGATCCCATTGATATCCTCCACCATGCCCGTAATAATTTACTAAAGCTGCGCCTTCATTTATTTTATTTCTAATTTCGGGGCCTGCCCCTTGAAACTGAAAATATTCAGGTCTGTCAGGGTATCGCATAACCTTAGTAGAATTGAATCCATTTGCGATTACATAAGATTGTTCGAGTTCCACGCTTGCATCATTTAATTCAAGGTTATCTTCATCAGCCTGGTTTAACCCGGATGAAAGTAAAAGAATATTTTGCTTCCAGGATTTAGTATTATCTAGAGGATAGTTAAGTAATTTATCGACAAGAATATTTCCTTCGGCAACTGTTTCGCAAGATAACCTTCCGATTGCTAAGTCAGGATGAATATTATCAGATACAGCCACAATCATATTATCGCTAACTGATTCTCCAAGGGTGTGACTATAATAAGGAATAGATGGGACATAGCTTTTGCGGCTTGTTGAAAGTAGCTGGCGATAATCATGGCTCATATCACCAAGGAGTACAACATAAGCCGCCGATGGTTTTTGCCAATTAGAAAAAGCATAAGAAACAAAATTCTTAATAGCATAAGGGTCAAGAAGTCCGTTTGAAAACTCGTTATAAATCTGATTAGTATAAACTATTTTAATCCTCGGATTAGTAATTGAAGAATCCGGAAAATTATTGCTTCTAAAGTTTGCAAGTCTTTCTGCTACAGATTTAAAATCCGGATGAGCTATAATAATATAGTCAGCTCCGTTCGAAGAATTTCTTAGATCTGATTGGACTGACTTAGTAATAGAATCCGGTGAAAGGAAATAATCATACCCAACGCAGAAATAATCAACCGGAAAAGAGACAGAATCGACAAAGAAAGCAGAATTGTATTGATCGTGGGTAATGAGCGCATTTTTGATAATTACATTTTTTTTGGGAACAAAGATTTTAATTGAATCTCTAATGAAGGACCATTCCCAATATCTAATTTTCCCAGTAATATTAGGAGGACTGCTGAACTCGATATGATTTGTATCTGCGCGATTATCACGCCAATAAAATATATCAAACCAGTTAACAGCAATTTCATCTGTTGAAGTAATAGAGCAAGCATCGCCGTTAACATGAATTTGCATAATATTTCCTGTAGGATAGATTTGAACATTTTCTTTTGAAAGTGAAATCGTTTTTTCAAAAGTTGCAGTATTTTGTCCAGACCAGGCAATTGAACCAACCGGTTGATTGGTGATGTTTATGTATGCATTATGATCCATAGAACAGCCGCTATTTGTCGTCAAACCTTGTAGCTGAACTTTGACTTTTATTTGTGTTGAATCGGGTTCAAGATTTTTTAACCCGTCAAAATGAAATTCAAAGGCGTGCTGGATAGAGCCATGCTGTCCGGATACTTTATCCCACAACCAAAAATCCCTTTTATCGTCTCCTGCATAACCGAGATTTTCATAGAGAAAATCCTTTTCAAAATGAAGTTTAGTATAATTTGTTTGGTAAGTATAATCCCATTGCTTATTTGAACAATCTTTTTCAAGATACCTTAAACCGGCCGAATCTGCTTCGGTAGAAAAGAAATAGATATTATCCAGGTTATAAATATTTGATTCTGCATACCGAGTGGATTTTGGCGGAGAGCCTACAAATTCTATAAAATCTCCCGTGTTAAAAATTCCATCATTATTATTATCTGAGGCATAAATTGGAACTTGCTCACCTTCGTTTAATAATTCTAATTTTGAAATGAGAACATTGTTTAGTAAAGCTCCGGCAGCAACTAGCTGCTCATAACTAATCCGGTAGACACCATTTTTTTTAAGATAGATTTTGTAATAAGACTTTGAAGGGGCGTACCAATATTTCTGTGCAACATCTGCTTTTGTATTTAAGGTAGTGGATTTCTCTCCGATCCACTTTACGGCTTCATTTTTATTTATTATGAAGCTATTCACAAACTCAAGAGTTTTTAGATCATTTATTATACCCATGGTTTTAATCGAAGTTTGAGACCCACCAAAAGAAACCTCGACTAATATTTTTTTATTGTACAATAATTCTCGTGAAACCGGGTTAAATTGGAACGGTGAAGCATTAAGAATGATAATATGAGCATAGCGGTAAAAATAATCATCAATTATCTCTACAGGTAATGAGGGGAATAAATTATTTTTGCTATAAATATTTTCATTCAAAGCAGTGAGTGTAATTGTTTTTTTAGACGGATCTTCAATAGGCATCGGAAGAATAAATTGATTTTGGATTACTGAATTATCGCACGAAAGGATTTTAATCTTCGGCAGTGAGCCTACCGGTACACCGATGTGTACATAAAATGCCGGCAGCCAAGGTTCTCCGGAGATTCGTAGAGGATAGGTTTTTCCGGATATATATTGAAATTTTTTACCGCTAATTAAAGTGTCAGTAATTTTATAAGAGTCGGAAAAATTAAATTCTATTTTTATATAGTCAGAAGTGGATTCAACTACACGATAAGATTGAGCATTCACGGAAGGGAAATACAATAGTAAAATAAAACAAATAACCGGATAATAAAGAGCATTCATAAGATCAAATTATTTTTTGAATAATTCAGAAATTTCAGATTCCTCATTTACAATAATTTCCTTTGGACTATTTCCATTTGTAGAGTTGAAAGTTGGGACATAATATTTGAACAATTCGACCCATTCGCTTTTTGTAGCGAAAGCATTCATGCCGGAAAAATGTTCAACCATTGTTTTCAAGGAGTCTTGATTAAAATTTGAAGATATTTTCGATTTAAATATTTTCTGGTGGGAAGTTTTAACAATTTCTTCTTCGGCAGAAAGATCTTCCTCAAATAATTTTTCACCTTCGCGGATGCCGGTATATTCTATTTTTATATCCTCACCCTCGACAAGATTGTTAAGGCTAATTAAATCCCGCACAATATCAATAATTTTAACCGGGTTTCCCATATCAAGACTAAATACATCGCCATTTTCACCATTTGCAGAAGCTTGTAATACCAATGATACTGCTTCCGGGATAGTCATAAAGTATCTTTTCATTTCCGGATGGGTCACCGTAATAGGACCTCCATTTTTTAATTGATCAATAAAAATTGGAAGGGCACTGCCCCTGCTTCCGATAACGTTCCCAAAACGAACCGCAATAAATTTAGAAGCGCTTAATGTACTAATGCCAGTGACTATATATTCGGCAATTCTTTTCGAAGCGCCCAGAATACTTATGGGGTTTATGGCTTTATCGGTTGAGATTAAAATGAAGTTTTCTACACCGAATTTTTTAGCAGTTTCTGCAAGATTATAAGTGCCGAGAACATTTACTCGAGCGGCTTCGTCTGGGAAATATTCCAACATAGGGACATGTTTATAAGCAGCTGCATGAAATATTATTTCAGGTTGAAACTCTTCAAAAACATTTTCAACTTTTGGAAGGGTAGAAATGTCGCACAAATACGTTTTCATTTTACTTTTATCAAAACTGCGGCTAAGTTGAATTTCGAGATTGACGAGGTCGCTTTCATTTATATCAAGGATACCAATTTCCCGAGGATAATAAGCAACTACCTGGCGAGCAATTTCAGAACCAATTGAACCTGCGGCACCTGTTATCAATATTTTTTTATTTTTTATTGATGTGCCGATAATTTTTGAATCTATCGAAACAGCTTGCCTTCCGATCAAGTCACTAACTTCAATATCGCGAATATCTTTTATGTTGACTTTTAAGTCATTTGAGATATCGTTTACAGTAGAAACAACTTTGACATCGCTAATGCCGCTTTCATTGGCGATGTTAAAAATCTTCCTATGAAAATTCCTGTCGGCAGATAAGACAGCGATCAAAATCGTATCAATTTTCTTATCCCTAATTATAAATGGAAGCTCTTGCGTAGTTCCGAATACTTTAATTCCTTGAAAGAATAAATTTTGTTTAGAAAGATCATCGTCGATAAATCCGGTTAAGCAGAACTTCCTTTCTTTACTTCTTAAAATGTCTCTAACAATTTGTTCGCCGCTGTTACCAGCACCAACTATCAAAGTTTTCTTTAGACCGGAAGTACTATAACTTTGCCGCAAAACTTCAAGATACATTCTTTTGGCAATTTTAAAACCAGAAGAGAATATAAATGTAAGTCCGAGATCGATTATTAATACACTTCCTGAAATATCAGTAAACAGATTAGAATTAAACGCGAAGCTAATCATGAACAGAATACCGGTGCTAGATAAGGAAGCTTTGGCTATTCTTGCTAAATCTTGAATCGAAAAAGAATTCCAGGTAATATTATACAATTTTGAAAAAAAGAAGACAAGAAATTTAACCGTAATAAAGATTAGCAATACCATAAAAAGATTTTTAGCTTCATAAGCTTTATACCTAAATTCGGATCTAATAAACAAGGCAAGTAAAAACGAGGCAGTGAAAGAGATCAAATCGAAGAAAATGAAGATTATTTTTCTTGCAATTAAGGTCAATGATGACTTATAAAAAACTTCGGATATCACAGGACCAATGCCCTAGCAGTTTTAAGAAAAGTTTTAAGGTCTGTGGCGAAGCTCATTTCATTCATATATTTTTTGCACAATTTTAATTTTTGTGGCAGGACTTCGTTAATGTAAAAAGATTCGACTTCACCGACATTAACAAAAAGATCGGATTCATTTCTAAATTTTATCGAAGCATAGCCGATTATGCCCGGCCTAATTTTAAGTAATTCCGAATATTCCATTGGGTAATAATCAGCAAATTTTTTCAGTTCGGGACGTGGTCCGATTAAGCTCATATTTCCGAGCAAGACGTTAATAAACTGGGGCATTTCATCAAATTTAGATCTTCTTAAAAATTTTCCTATAAAGGTAATCCTTCCGTCATTTGATAAAGAGACACCCGGTCCAATTTTGTCTGCATTTCTTATCATCGTTCTAAATTTTATTATTTTAAAAGATTTCCAATCTTTCCCCACCCTTTCCTGTAGATAAAACACCGGAAAGCCCGAACTGATAATTATTATGCATGATACTAATAGAAATACAGGAAGGAAAAGAGTTAAAATAATTAAAGAAATAAAAATGTCGAAAATTTTTTTTGTGAAATGATACATTTATGCTACAGCAAATATTTATTAACCATTTATTTTTTATATTTATTAGTCAAACAATTCACGGCATCTGCGACTCTATCAATTTGAAGCTCATTCATCGCAGGCCAAATTGGGAGAGTTACAATTCTTGGATAAATAAATTCAGAAACTGGATAATTATTTTTTTCAAATTGAAAATTTGTTTGATAAAAGGGATGCCGGTAAAGTGGTATAAAATGAACACTACTGCCAATCCCTTTTTCCTTTAATTCCTCAATAAATCTTGAACGGTTTATAGATAATTTATCAATATCTAAAAGAATAGGATAAAGATGATAAGAAGAGCTTCTATCACTTTTAATGTTGTAAGTTTTAATCAACTCATTATCCATAAAAGCTGAATTATATTTATCATAAATTTCTTTCCTCATTTGTAGCATTAAGTCAATTTTAGATAACTGTGCCAAACAGAGCGAAGCATGAATATCATTAAAATTGTATTTGAATCCGGGAGCGACAACTTCATAATACCAGGTGCCTTCATCCGAATAACGCTTCCAAGAATCTTTATTTATTCCGTGAAGCCGCATTAAAGAGCATCTATCTGATATTTCTTCATTGTTGGTACAAAGCATTCCACCTTCTCCTGCAGCCAGAGTTTTTGTAACATAAAAACTAAAGCAAGTTACATCTCCAATTGTTCCTATTTTTTTACCTTTATAAGATGCCGGAAGGGCATGGGCTGCATCCTCAATTATTTTGAGATTATATCTTTTGGCAATATCAAGGATTTCATCCATATCACACGGATTGCCGCCGTAATGAACAGGAATGATAGCCTTAGTCTTGTTTGTAATAGCAGCTTCAATTTTCACAGGGTCAATGTTAAAGGAATCTTGTTGAACATCAACAATAACAGGTTTTGCCCCAAAGTAGCATACTATTTCTGCTGTAGCCGTAAACGTAAATGAAGGGACAATTACTTCGTCATCTTTTTTTAGTCCGATGGCTTCACAAGAAAGATGAGCGGCTGCTGTCCATGAATTTGCAGAGACAGAATACCTAGAACCAATATATTGATTAAATTTTTTTTCGAATCTAATTACCTTTGGCCCCATCGTCCACCATCCCGAACGAACAGCATCAACAACCTCATTAACTTCGTCGTCAGTAATCATAGGTTTGTGAAAAGGGATATATTCATTCATAATTTTTACTGGTAATAAATTTTTCGTTTGTCGAATAATTCTGACTAAATTGTTATAGTTCAATGAATAAAATGACATATCAAGACAAACAAATATAATGCCGAAACATTAAGATATGTGTTTCTTTACTCTTTTATATGCTAATTAGAAATCTTTTATTTTTTTTCTAAACTATGTTCTGTTTTGTTTAATTTTGAGACAATAATTGAAGCAATATCAAGTGAGCTGAGAAAAACTCAAGAATCTATTATCAAATAATTAAAGAGATCTTATGACATTCTCAAAACAGACAAATATTAACAATAATTCATTCTCTTTCTTGAAAATTTGAATAAATATTTAGATCAAATTTAGATTAGAACGGAACTATAGAAACAAACCTTTTCCTAAGGATTTACTATTACACAGAGTAACATTTATCGCAGTAAGCAATACAGTATTGTTCATTAAAATAAATTGTGATTTAGTGCTATTATAATTGGAAAAATTATTTTGATGAGACCTTTTTTGCTGAATTTTTTAGACCTAACAAAAAACCAAATCCATATGAGAGATGAATAACAGGATAAATAATTAGAGAATATATTTTTACTTTGAAATTTTCTTTTGTAAATCCTGAGGTAAAAAGTAAGAGAACTATATAAACAATTAATGGGATAAATATCCAATTCAAAATTGTACAGAGAGGAAGAAGAAATAAATACAATACAAATAATCCAGGAATTAAATGGCGCACTTTAATACCCGTGTTTATTTTTTTAAGTACTAACGGTTTGTAAAAACCATATTGGAAATATTGCTTGAACAATCCCAAAACACTATCTCGCGGGTAATACCATAATTTGATGTCGGGATTTAGATAGACTTTTTTCCCCAAGCTATTGGCGCGATAGTTAAATTCGTCATCCTGATTTCGGACTAATCTCTCGTCAAATAAGCCTGTTTTATTAAAGATATTTTTTTTGAAAGCGCCATACGGGACACTATCAACATAGCCTTCATAGTTTGGGTCATGAGCTTTGCTATCTCCGATTCCGAAAGGATTTGAAATTGCCTTAGCAACGGCATTTTGGAAATTGTTTCTATAAATTGTCAGGTAAGGGCCACCGACAATATCTGCATTAGATTTTATAAAAGACTCAACTATTTTTTCAAAATAGTCTGACGAATATTTTGTATGTGCATCAAGCCTAACAATAATTTCGCCTCTTGCTTTTTGTATCCCTATATTCAATGCAAAAGAGACATACTTTCCTGGATTGTCTATCAAAAAGATATTTTTGTGGTAAGTTAAAAACTCCTTAACAATTTCTCGTGTACTATCTGAAGAACCGCCGTCGATTATTAGAAGTTCTTTATCTAAAGGTTTTGAAGAGACAAAGAATTCAACTATATCCTTGATATAATTAGCTTCGTTGTATGTTGGACAGATAGCTGAAATCAAAATTATTTATCTATCATGATTATTTTGTAAAAAGGTATTTTTGGATACCATAGCACACTAATATGCAAGTTCAGGTTTAAGGTCAAGCAAAAACAAAAAAAAATATCTTGACACAAAAAACAATGATTTTAGTACCAATATCTATAATAATGTATCAAACATATTCGCTAATTTTATTTAAATTTTTCGAGCCATATTTCAAAATAAACATTCATATAATAATTATGAAATGTTTATAAATTGTACATCGGAACTTGTTGTCAATAGAAATGAGATAAATATTTTATTTAATTACGATAGAAACTGAAACTGAGTATTTATCTTTTGTTGTATCCCCTTTCTTCAAAAGGCTGAAGATTTGCAGATTTATTAATCATTTTTATCTCCTAAATTCATTCAAATAATATCTTGACTCTAATAATAAATAAATCCGGAATTGTACAGATAGCTTAACAAATTTATTCTTTCTAAAATATTAGTTTAAGATTTTCGGTTCGTATTCTTCAATTCGTTCAATTTTCCCTGATTCTAGAAGAATATTAGCTCTTTTATCGATATGATAATAATATCGCACTAAATATAATAAATTATAAACCATATTTTTTGGTGTTCATTATCAAAATCTTTATCTCACTTAACCGTTACCTTTATTCAAAATATTATTCGACATTTAGAATTATAGAATGAAAAATTATTTCGGAATTTTATCATATACCCAATCTATTTCATATCAATTAGGGATAGGCAAAAATCTTGATGCTTTTATTTTGAGAAGTAATAGCCGTATAATGTTTTGGAAAAATAAAGCAAGAAGAGTTTATTTCTTGGAGCTTAGGTTAAGTTCCATA
>JAJYCM010000264.1 GCA_021778375.1 Bacteroidota bacterium | reverse complement strand
AGCTGATGAAGTAAGAAAATATTTTGGTGAAAAAGTTTATAAGACAGTGATTCATCGCAATGTTAGGATATCTGAAGCCCCTAGTTACGGCAAACCGGTTATCTTATATGATGCAGTTTCAACAGGATCTAAAAATTATATTTCATTAGCAGCTGAGTTATTGGAACGAAATTCAACAGAAGTTAAATAAGTATGAGCAAATTGAAATCAAGCCTTGGAAGGGGATTAGATGCTTTGATCAATCAACAAAGTTTTGATGAAAGCAATCCCGTGTCTAATTATAAAGAAATTAAAATTGATGATGGAAAAGATTATGACATACTTGTAAAAATTCCCGTCGGTATGATCTCTCCTAATCCTTATCAACCAAGGATGAACTTCGATCCTGAAGCACTGGATGAATTAAAGAGATCAATACTTTCCAATGGACTTATTCAGCCGATAACAGTTAGAAGATTTGAAAATAAATATGAGCTAATTTCGGGAGAGCGCAGATTAAAAGCATGTAAAGATATCGGCTACAGAGATATCCCCGCTTACGTAATCAAAGTCGAAACCGAAGAGGCAATGCTTGCTATGGCTCTGATAGAAAATATTCAGCGTGAAAAATTAAATCCGATTGAAATTAGCATTGCCTACAAACGGTTGATAGATGATTGTCATCTTACTCAAGAACAGATTGCAGAAAAAGTTGGTAAAGATAGAACTACAATTGCAAATACCATTAGATTGTTGAAGCTACCGAAGGAAATTCAAGATAGTTTAATAAAAGAAGAAATTACATCGGGGCACGCAAGGGCTTTAATAAATCTACCTAGTCCTGAGTTGCAACTTGAAACCCTTTACAAAATTAGAGAAGGAAATTTGTCAGTTCGAAAAGTTGAACAATTAGTCAAAAAACTTTTAAGATTTCCGGAGGTAGAAAATAAAAGATCTATTTCATTCGTCCCTAAGACGAATTCCATTTCGGCAAACTTAAGTGATATCGAAGACAAACTAAGGAAGGTATTCGGAACAAAAGTTTTGTGTAAACAAAAACAGGATGGATCCGGCGAAATTACAATTGAATTTTATTCCTACGAAGAATTAGAAAGACTATTTGAACTCTTTGAAATCATTAGCAAATCATATAATTAAATCTTTAGTGTTAATTTTATTTGTTTCATCAATTCAATTTGCCCAGCAAATTTCTTTACCACAGAAAAATAACTCTTCTCTTGATTCCGTTTTTGTTATGACTAAATCTCCTTGGGCGGCTGTTCTAAGAAGCGCTATTCTTCCGGGCTGGGGACAATTTTATAACAAGTCTTATGTGAAGATACCGATTATCTGGGGTCTCGGAGCATGGTTCATATACAATTGGAATTGGAACAATAAGAATTATCAACAATATAAAAATCTTTATATTCAAACTAATAATGAGAATTATAAAACAGTACGGGATCTATATCACGATCAACGTGACTTGTTTTCTATCTATATGGGATTAACCTATTTCCTAAATTTAGTTGATGCTTATGTCGATGCTGAGCTATTTGATTTTACTGTGAAAGAAAATAATTACTCGGGTCAACCAATGTTAAATTTAAGGATCAAATTTTAATGAAAAATTCAGTCTCATGCAAACAATGCGGTTCTGAAAATCCATTCTATAAATTAACATGCGACAGTTGTAAAACTTATCTCCGTGAACGTGTTCACAATATTGATTTGTGGAATATAATGGGGTTGTTGGTGGAAAATCCAAAAGAAGCTTTTACGAAAATAATATTTTCCGAACATAAGAATTTCATCTCTTTTATTATTTTGTTGGTTACCGGAAAATTATTAATAGATCTGATGTTTTTATCTTTGGTAACTCATAAGGAGGAGCCTTCGTTCGGCAATTTATTATATGTTTATTTAATTATCATAGCTTCATTAATTGCATTCATAATATTGTTCTCGGTGCTATTAAAAATTATTAATGGCATATTCGGACTTAAAACCAGAGTTAAGGATGAATTTGCAATCTTAACTTATTCAATGTTTCCCAATATTTTTGGTTTGATTATTTTATTTACGATTGAAGTAACTGTGTTTGGCGGAAATATATTTTCGAATAATCCATCACCTTTTAATCTAAAGGAATTTTTTGCATATGCGTTGCTTGCTTTTGAGGTGCTTCTTATATTATGGAGCCTATTTCTAACTGGGGCAGGGATGTTAAGGCAGACAAATAATCTCATTTATTCGGTTTGCTTGGCCCTGATTTTCAATTTATCTCTTTATTATTTGTTGTACATAGGCTCAATTGTATTATTCAAGTAATAACTACATAATTTATGAAATATATTGTTATTTCATAAATATTAATTTGACAAAAGAAAATCAACTATCGCACCATAACGTATTCCTTTAGTGCTTACCGAAACAGAATTAAGGCCCATCAATCTCATAATCCTTTCTAAAATAAAAGTTCCGGAAAGAATAACGTCTTCGCGTCCTTTTACCACTGTTTTATATTTTTTCAAAATATCCTTTGATGATAGATATGAAATCTCTTCAAATAATTTATTAATGTCTTGGATTGTTAAAATACTTCCTTCAATTGACTCTTCATCGAAAGAAGTTAACCCTTGTTTAATGCAGGCAAGTGTTGTCGGTGTTCCGGCGATGGCAATTGCCGAATCAACTTGAAACTGGTTTATTGAAATTCCCTCTAATTTAGTCGAAATATCACCACCTAAATTATCTATCTCTAAAGCTAGAGGCGGATCATGCTTTAAATATTTTTCAGTACTGGCAACGGCTCCAATCAAAAAACTTTTCCTATATGAAATATTTATTCCCTCACCAAATACTATTTCAGTGCTGCCACCTCCAATATCAATTATTAGATTTTTACCCTTTCCCATAAGATTAAAAGTGGCACCAAGGTAAGAGTATCTAGCTTCTTCTTCACCGGAGATTATTTTAACATCAAAATTAAATTTAGATTTAATTTGCTTAACTAATTCCATGTTATTTGAAGCTATTCTAAAAGCATTTGTAGCAGTTACTAAAATATGATTGCAGCGATGATTTAATATTATTTTGTAATATTGTTCCAGAATATCAAACATAGCTTCGATTTGTGGCGTTAGAATTCTTCCACCATGATATAAGCCTTTACCAATTCGCGGAATTCGAAACTCGTTTGAAATAGTCTTTATGCGTCTTTCTCTAATGTCAATTTCAGCGATTAGTAAAAGAATTGTATTCGTACCGATATCAATTGAAGCAATAGTCATTATTTTTTTTTATTTTTAATTTATACAAATAAATATAATTATGAAAAACCAAAACTTAATTTCAAAAATCTTTTTATATCTTGCTGCTTTAACAGGAATCCTTTGGATTGGCTCCTATATATCTAGGCTAATTTTATCATACCAGTTATTTGACGGCATAGATTTCACCTTGCGAACTTACATAAATAATCAGAATTTATCCGCAATCTTTACCATCCTTGATGCGGCTACGATTTTGACCTTTCTCGTTTACGCAATGTTCATTTTATTTTTCACCTTATTTTTAGTTACATCAAAAATTAGCTTAAGGCAAAACGGTTGGCTCTTTATAATCAGCTTAATAATCTTTCTTACGCTTCCGTTTGAGGCTTACCTAATGATTATAGATTATAAAACAATAATGATTATCAATTTCGGTCATTTTGACCAGGCTACTTTATTAAGTTTGTATATTAAAAGATTTAAAATATTAGGTAGTTTTCCGATCATAGAAATATTAAGCTATTTTGCAGTGTTATTTTTTTCATTGTTTCGTCCCTTAACGAGAATAAATATTAAGCAAAATGAAAATTAAAGAAAAAGAATTTGAAGAAATATTACAAGAGCTCAAATCACTTTCTGCTCAATTAGGCGCAGAAGTTCGATTTGAAAAGGGAGATTTTAAGGGAGGTTATTGCCTTTTAAAAGAAAACAAAGTAATTGTAATCAATAAAATGGCAAACCTGCAACGAAAAGTAATGATTTTGTCAATGGCACTTAAGGAATTGGGGATCGACCAAATTTATTTAACACCAAAGATTAGAGAAATTATTGAGGAAATGAGTGAGGTAAAATGAAAATTCTGGTAATCAATGGCCCTAACTTAAATAAATT
>JAJYCM010000263.1 GCA_021778375.1 Bacteroidota bacterium | reverse complement strand
ACTTATATCTTCCTGACCAATCAAAACTTCGTAAACTGATGGAGAATGATTTGTAACGCTTAAACCTGATGATGAATTAGATTGCGGGTCAATATCAATAAGTAATGTCTTTTTCTCCGCAGCTGCCAGAGATGATGAAAGATTTATTGAGGTTGTAGTTTTTCCGACTCCGCCCTTCTGATTAGCTATAGAAATTACTTTTCCCATTAAGACCTAATTTATTAAACTGAAATTATAAAACGATTCTAAGATAAGCTTTTAAATATTTCTTTAAAAATATTTTTTCGTAAAAAGTATAATTTATGACCGGGAAAACTAAAATTCTATTTCTTCGCCATAATTAAGAATTCTGCACTGAAAACCTTTGTCTTCTATTTTATCCTTAAACTCCTTAGGGTTTGCTGCAATTACCGGAAATGTGTTGAAATGAATTGGAATTGCTAATTTAGGGTTTACTAATTCAACAGCTTTCACGGCATCGGTAATTCCCATCGTAAAATTATCTCCGATAGGAAGCAGCATAATATCAACGGGCGTCATTTCTCCAATAAGTTTCATATCATAAAATAGACCGGTGTCGCCGGTATGATAAATAGAAATTTTCCCTATAGTGATAATGACACCTGCTGGTTCACCTGCATATTGCCCTTCCGGAGTTATTGAACCATGATGAGCTATAGTAAATTTCACTTTTCCAAAATCAAAATTAAAACCGCCACCTATATGCATGTTGTGTGCAGTAAATCCTTTTGCCTGGCAGTAATTTGCGAGTTCATTGACGCAAATAAAGGTTGATCCGCATCGCTCTGCAATCTTGAAAGCATCTCCGATATGATCGCCGTGTGCGTGGGTTAATATAATGTAATCCGCATTTATATTGTCTGATTTTTCCGGCGATGTCGGATTACCGTCTAAAAAGGGATCTATCAATATTATTTTCCCTTTATTTGCAGTAATTTGAAATGCAGAGTGCGAAAAATATTTAAGTTTCATTTTTCCTCTTTCAATTATAAATCATTTTCTTAAATTCTTTTAGGTTTTTGCTATGAAGAAATTCCATTAAACTCAATTTAAGTCCGTCAAATAATTCTTTCTTCTGAGTCTCAACTTTTTCACTTAGTAATTTCATCTTGTCATTTTCCCCGGGAGCGCTATTCAACTCAATATTTTTCGATAAGACATCCAGATCCCTTAAATTTCCAGTAACATCTTGAAGGTTTTCAACTTTCTGATAAAATAATATAATTTCTTTTTCATCAAAACATGTAATAAAGATTTCCAAATTGTATCTAAGCCTCCTTAATGCTATCCTAAGATTATGCAAATTATCAGGAGACGTATTGGTAAAGTATTTTTTTATTGAGCTTAAAACACCATTTAATTTTTGCCGCAGTACAATTCTTGAAGTTTCACTCAAAGGCGTATCGTCTTTTAAGCCCTTTATTTTCCATTTCTTATTCTTCATCATAAATTATTTCAGCATTACCTTTATAAAACCTTTAATTGCATTTAAAGGTCTAATTTTGCTATTTTCATTATTGTAAATTGTAGGGATGTAAACAAAGCCAATTCTAAAATGATTTTTTGCAGCATTCAAGATAATTTCGCTCTCAGCTTCAAACCCTGTAAATGATGGCAATATAGAGGATAATATTTTCGTCCTATATGCTCTAAAACCACATTGACTATCCAATATTTTCTCTTTTGTTTTAATGCTTAATAAAAACGAGGTAATCTTATTGCTTAAAATTCTTAGAAACGGCATACGGTTCAATTTATTTAATCTATTCCCGATTATAACATCATTATTCTCAAGTCCTTTAATCAAGCTTGGAATATATTCAGGTTTGTGTTGAAAGTCTGCATCAAGCGTAACTGTAAAATCATAGTTATCTTCAATGCTTTTTTTAAATCCAGCGTTTAAGGCAAAACCTTTGCCCATGTTATCCTGATAACTTATTAACGTCACTCTATCGTCTTTAAAAACTTTTGTTAGAGAATCATCAGTAGAACCATCATTTACTGCAAATATTTTATCTACAAAGGGTAATGTTTCTCTAATTATGCCGTTGATATTTTCACTTTCGTTGTAAAACGGAATAACTGCACAAACCTTATTTTTCTTTAATATATTGTTCAATTAACCTTCGCCATCCTTTTGTGGTTGATACCTTAAAAGCCTTAGATAATTTATTTCTTAATGCTTCTTTAGACAGTCCTTTATAGAGTTGACCATCTTCGGCAACAGAAATGCTTCCAGTTTCTTCAGATACTATTACGCTAATTACGTCCGCTTGCTCAGAAATTCCAAGTCCAGCACGATGTCTCATGCCTAAACTTTCTCCATTCACTCTAGTAGTAATTGAAAGAGGTAATGTACAGCGGGCAGCTTCAATAGTATCTTTATTAATTACAACTGCACCGTCATGCATAGGTGAACGCGGGAAAAAGATGGACTCAAGCAGTGCTGCGCTTAGCTTTGCGTTCATTATTTCCCCTGTTTCAACGTAACCTCTAATCCCTGTCGACTTAACAATTACCATTAAAGCTCCGTGTTGACGCTGTGAAAGATCAAATGCCGCTTCGGTAATTATAGAGGCTGACTGTAGAGATTCGGATTTTACAAACATTCTGAAAAATGGATTTCTTGCTACAATTACAAGCAACCTTCGTATTTCCGGTTGAAATAAAATTACAAAAGCAATTACCCAAACATCAGTTACGAATCTTAATAACCAACTTAGAACTTTTAAGTTTACCGCCTGAGCAATAAAAGATAAAAATAGAATTATCATCAAGCCGATAAATATTTGTGCAGCAATGGTTCTGTTCAAAAGTACGTAAAGTTTATAAATAATAAATGTGACTATTAAAATGTCTATAATATCAGTGAATGAGACAGTAAGAAATCCAATTTTAAAAAGTTCGATCATTTCTAAGTAAGATAATTTAAGAGTTTACAAACTTGTGCGCCATAATTTACATTATGCGTTCTAATAATTCTTGCGCCGTTCTTTATTGAAATTGATTCGGCAATAGATGTTGCTGTATCACGCAAATTTACATCAAGATTTAATGTTTTGCCCAAAAAGGATTTTCTTGAAATTCCGATCATCAAGGGAATTCCGAGACTTTTGAAGTCTCCTAACCTTCTAATAATTTCAAAGTTATCTTCTATCCGTTTCCCAAATCCAATTCCTGGGTCTATAAATAATTTATCTATCCCTATCGTTTTTGCAAATGCTATTTTTTCATAAAAGAAATCATAAATTTCTTCTATGACATTATCATATGAAGGGTTAAACTGCATGTTTTTAGGAGTCCCTTTCATGTGCATTATAACTAATGTAGCATCGTGTATTTTCACAACATCCGCAATTTCCGGATCGAAAGATAAACCGCTAATATCGTTTATTATTTTTGCGCCTATTTCTAAAGCCTTTTCCGCAACTATTTTTTTATTTGTGTCAATTGAAATAATTGCATCCGGTCTTTCAGAAATTATTTTTTCCAATACTGGAATTACTCTCTTAATTTCTTCCTGTGCAGAAACAACTTCTGAACCAGGACGTGTTGACTCTCCACCGATATCAATAATATCCGCACCAAAGTCAATCATATTTATAGCATGCTTAACTGCTGAGTCTTTGTCATAATATAATCCTCCGTCTGAAAATGAATCCGGTGTTACATTAAGAATTCCCATAACATAAGCATTATTAAAATTAAATTCCTTCTTTCCGATTAAATATTTTTTTAAATCATACCCCTCAAAGTTGTTTATTATATTGCTGATATTATAACCAAGATCTTCATTGCCGAACGATAATATTCTTTTTGATAGTTCTTTCAGCTCTTTAATAGAAGCGAGAATAAATAAATTTGTTTCTCCGGTTTTAGTGTCCTGCATATAGGAAGTTACTTCTCCCCTTAAGACTATGTTCTGAACTTCTTGTGAAAGTCTTCTGGGAATAGATCTAATTTCTAAACCGGTAATTCCTTGTTGATGTTCGTCTCGATATATTTTATACATATCGCTGTACTGTTTGAAGACTTCAACGGGGGAAAGATTTATTATCTGAATAATCAAAAAATATCCTTTAACAATTCTAAGAATGAGTCATAAAAAATAAGGCTTGCTTTCGGAATGTCTATTAGCCGGATAT
>JAJYCM010000262.1 GCA_021778375.1 Bacteroidota bacterium | reverse complement strand
ATAATGACAATACCATTTATGCCAAGCAAAGGGACCCCACCTTGCTCCTGATAATCAAAATCCTTCAAAATTTCTTTTAATGAACTCCGAAGAAGTCCGATTTTTATTTTATTAAACAAATTTTTCCCTGCATAATCTTTAAACTTAAATTTAAGGAAGTCTAAAACACCTTCGCCAAATTTTATGAGAATATTTCCGACAAATCCATCACAGACAACAACATTGACTGTTCCTTTTAATACGTCCCTTCCTTCGACATTGCCGAAGAAATTTAAGTTTGTTTTTTTAATCAATTCTGCAGCAGCTAAAGAGACCTCATTTCCTTTTGAATCTTCCTCACCCACACTCAAAATACCAATTTTAGGATTTTGGATTCCATAAATTTCTTGGGTAAAGATTGTTCCCATTACAGCGTATTCAAGAAGATGACGCGGCTTAGAGTCCACACTTGCACCCACATCAAACACAGTCGTTATTCCGGTTGAATTTGGCATTAGAGTTCCGATTGTTGCTCTTCCAACCCCCGGAATTCTACCAATAATTAAAGTTGAAGCTGCCATCATTGCACCCGTATTTCCTGCGCTTACAAATGCATCTGCTTTTTTTTCTTTAACCCATCTGGCGCCGACAACAATAGAAGAATCAGGTTTGGTTTTTATTGCATTAGTAGGAATGTCGCTCATTTCAATAACTTCCTCAGCATTAATGATTTTTTCTTCATCAAAACTGAGGTTATGTTCTGAAAGAACTTTTTTTATAGCCTGCACTTTGCCCACAAGAAAAAGATCGAAATTTTTCTTTTCAGAAAAAGCTTGAATAGCGCCAATGACTGCATTTTGAGGGGCGAAGTCACCCCCCATTGCGTCAACAACTATTCTGCATTTAGAATTGTCCGGGTCAGAATTGTGCATTGAAAGGATTTATATTTGAATTAACTTTTAGGCAAAAACATGGAACGTTCATTATAATAACCGCAGGAAGGGCAAGCGCGATGTGTTAACTTAAGCTCTCCGCAGTTTGAACATTTGCCCATCGACGGGACAGTTGCTTTGTAATGTGTTCTGTGTTTATCTCTTCTACTTTTAGACCATCGTCTTTTAGGATTTGGCATATATTTTCCGTTTATTAATTTGTGTTAATTTTATTTTTCAAATCTACTAATGGTAACCATCTATCGTCTATTTCAGATTTGTCACAACTACAATTTCCCTCATTTAAGTTCTTGCCGCACTTGAGACATAGTCCCTTGCAATCATCCTTACATAATTTTTTCATCGGTATCGAAAGCAAAGCAAAGTCCTTAACATCGTCATCTAATTTTATCTTATCTGCATCAAGTGGTAAATAAATGACATTTATAGAATCACTTTCTACAGGTTCCTTACCAAACAAATATACCATCTGATAACTCGTTGTGATATTTGTCGTACAGTTAATATTACACCTATCACAATCAAAATGAGCGTTCAATTTCAATGTTGCATTAAGAACAATCTGATTATTTGATTTATTAAGCTCAATTTCAGCTAACACATTTCCCAAAAAAAAATCTTCAATTCCGATTTCTTTTATTGGCTCATCAAAAACATAATTATGAACACCATCTCTAAGGTTAGAAATCTTAATAATCATGGCATTTCCTCAAAAAGGAGCAAAAAAACGAGTGAAAATATAGCCATACTATGATTGATAATCAAATTTTTGCTAAGAAGTTTTTATTTATTTCACCGCAGCCGTGAACAATTTAATCTATTCAAAAAAGGAACAGCAAATTAAAACTATCCCCCAAAACCCATATGAATGCACTGTGAATGCACTCTGAATGCACATCAAAAAGCCTTCAAATAGCCTTATCTTGTATATGTATAACACTCAGCCTCTATTTTTCCCATTAGCAAACTATAGAAATTCTCTCCTAAAAGCTTTACCAGCTCTTAAGAATCAAGTCTTTCATTGGTTCAGACGTAAATGCTATTTAGTAACAGCCCACATTGTGTGAAAAGCTGTGATATTCATATTGATTGGCACTTAAATCTATGCTTTTTTCTTCAACTTAAACTTGAACGTGCGTAGTGACCCTCTATGAATACTTAAATATTTGGAAGAAAAAGCACTATTAAATCTCTCACATTGTAAGAACCATGCTATTTCCCTATTTCTAATTTATTAAGGGAAATAGTAATAAAAGTGAGTCATTAAAAATTAATATTTTATATTACAAGTATAAGATAATATATTTGATTGTTTTTTTTATAAATTTAAGATCTGCAAACACTATTAAATTGTATATGCTAAAAGTAGAAAACCTGACAAAAGAATTTAAAGGAGTTACAGCGGTAAAAGATTTATCTTTTACAGTTGAACAAGGTAAAATTTTCGGTTTGTTAGGTCCCAACGGAGCGGGAAAAACTACAACCATTCGCACTATCATAAATGTAATAAAACCCACAACCGGAAAAATCTCTTTTGATGATAAACCTTTAACCGAAAGTTTTTTTAACCAGGTAGGCTATTTGCCTGAAGAACGGGGTCTTTATAAAAAAAGCAAAGTTGTGGATGTAATATTATATCTTGCCGAAATTAAAGGGATGACAATTCCTGATGCAAAAAATCAAGCTCAGTCTTGGCTACGTATATTTGAGATCGAACATTACAGAAATAAAAAAATCGAAGAGCTCTCAAAAGGTAATCAACAAAAAGTACAATTTATCAGCGCCATAATTCATGAACCCAAATTGCTAATTTTGGACGAGCCATTTAGCGGTTTTGACCCCATCAATCAACAGTTTATAAAAGAATTGATACTTTCACTTGCAAAATCAGGTAAAATAATTATTCTTTCGACTCACCAAATGGAAACGGCTGAGAGACTTTGCACTGATATTCTTTTAATTAATAAAGGTCTGGAAATTTGCTCAGGACTACTTCCTAACGTTAAGAAAACATTTGGTAGTAATTTAATTAAGATGGAGTATAGCGGGGACGGTTCTTTTTTGAACTCTCTTCCGGAAGTTAAGCATATTGATAACTACAGTAATTATGCCGAAATTCAACTTGAAGATAATATTTATCCTCACGATTTTTTACGAAAAATTGTCCCTGCTATAGACATAAAATATTTTTCCGTTATCGAGCCATCATTAAATAAAATTTTTATTGACCTTATCAAACAAAGTCCAAACTAATTTTATGAATAAAATCTTTGCTGTTGCTAAGTGGGAATATTTAGAAAAAGTTAAAACAAAAACTTTTATAATTTCGCTAATACTTACTCCGGCAATCATCATTGGTTTTGCGTTAGCTCCGACTTTCTTATCCGGTCAAAGTGAAAATTCAACAAAGGCAATCGGAATTATCGATACATCAGGGCTATTCATAAATGGAGTTAAAGATGGATTAGAAACATATAGGATTAAAAATAATCAGCCCGCTTATCTACTAATCAATTTAACCAGCCGGACTCAAGATCAAAATGAATTAAAATCATCTGCTGATTCTGCGGTCATTTCCGGGCAGCTTGATGGTTATCTATTAATAAATTATGGTGGAACAGATTCTGTTTCGGTAGAATACCTTAGTAAAGATATAGGTAATTATAAAGACATCAATAATTTTGACAATACCTTTAACAAGGTCCAGCTAGGAATAAAATTAAATGAAGAAAATATTAACCCTAAGATTGCTAAATATCTTTCCGAGAAAACAGAAATAAAACCAAAAATAATTGACGGGAAAGGGAAAGAATCTAAACCTGATTTTTTAACTGTCTTTTTCACTTCATTTATTTTTATCATTCTTTTAATGATGATGATCCTTTCATCAGGCGGCATGTTGATTCGAAATCTTGTCGAAGAGAAATCAAATCGGTTAATTGAAATCCTTGTTTCCAGTTGTTCGCCAAATCAACTGCTAACCGGAAAAGTTTTAGGACTTAGTTCTTTAGGCTTAACACAAGTAATTATTTGGGGCGTAATTGGATTTGCTTTAGCCGGGACATCAACTATTCCAGATAATGCTTTCAATAATATTATTCCTATACTTATATATTTTGTACTTGGATTTGTTTTTTACACTGCAATTTTTGTCGGTATTGGTTCTATTGTAACCACAGAGCAAGAAGCCCAGCAAATAACCAGCTACCTTAGTCTCACACTCGTGTTACCTATTGCGAT
>JAJYCM010000261.1 GCA_021778375.1 Bacteroidota bacterium | reverse complement strand
GCATAATCCTTTTCGGAGAAACAAAAGAATTTGCAAGATTATTTTTTATATCCTTAATAATTGTGGGTGTTGTTGGATTAAAGATTTTTTCTAAAGATTAACTTTTAGAGTATATAATTTAAATAATTATAAGGAAGCATTATGATAAGACCAGTTAAAGGTGATTATTCGCCGTATTATGAGGGATATATTAGCAAAGTCGAAGGCGAAAATGGAATTGTGATTTTGAAATCTCAATTAAGTTCCACAATAAAATATTTTGATGAGATTCCGGAAGATAAAGGAACTTATTCATACGCAATAGGGAAGTGGAGCATTAAAGAATTAATTGGGCATATTATCGATACCGAAAGGGTTTTCGCTTACTGAGCAATGTGCATTGCAAGGGGTGAGACAAAGTCACTCCCCGGTTTTGAACAAGATTCTTATGTTAAGTTCACTAACTTTACCGAAAGAAAGTTAAACAACCTCGTGAACGAATTTAAAACATTAAGAGGAGCAAACATTGCTTTGTTTGATGGATTTGATGAGGTTGCTTTCAACAGGCGCGGTTTGGTAAACGAAAAAGAGATTACAGTGCTGGCAATTCTGTTTATTATTATCGGTCATACAGTTCATCATCTAAATATTTTAAAGGAAAAATATTTGAAATAATTTCGATTAAAGAAATTTAATAATCTAAATTATCTTGTAAATCTCTTCAAGGATTTTTTCCGTCGCGCCAAGATTTTCTTTAACATAATCAAAGCTGATTTTTCCCTTAGCTTTCCTTAACTTATCATTATTGAACATCGTGCGTAATTGCCGGTAAGCTTCCGATTTATTTTTTATTAATATACCGCCTCCTCGTTTTAGTAGCTGCTGGCTTTCCTGCGAATTCTCAATCTTTGGTCCGAACATTACAGGGATTCCGTAAACTGCCGCTTCAAGCACATTGTGTATACTTTGTTTAAAGCTTCCCCCAACGAATGCCAAATCCGCATAAGTGTAAAGTGTTAACAAAATACCAATCGAATCGACTATTATCACTCTTTCATTATTGTAATTATTCATAAAAGAAAAACGAATTGTCTCAAGGGTTCCTGCAAATTCATTTTCAATCCGTTCGAGGTGAACTTCGGTCGGCTCATGAGGAGCTATAATCATAATTGTATCACTATCGTATATAGATAATTTCGCAAATGCGGGAAGGATAACATCTTCGTCTAATTGCCAGGTGCTCCCCGCGACGAAAATATTTTTGTCTTTCAGTAAATTTTCTTTTATTAGATTTTTTTCTCTTGCAACAATACTTCTTTGATAAACGCGGTCAAATCTTGTATCTCCCACTGCTTTAATACGATTTGCAGGTACATTAAATTCCTTAAAACCTTGAACATCGGATTCAGAAACTGCTAAGATTGTGCTAATATTTCCAAATAGATATTTATGAAAACTTTTTGCCAATGGAAGTTTCCTTGCTGAATTGTCTTTCATCGTAGCATCGACAATGATGGATGGGATATTATACTTCTTCATTGCCCAAACATGATTTGGCCATATATCATATCGCATCATGACTGCTAAATCCGGACGCACAATTGAAATAAATCTTTCAGCGTTAGAGTGTGTGTCTAAAGGTATGTATGAAACTAAATCTGCATAAGGATATTTTCTTGAATTCTCATATCCTGATGGAGAGAAAAATGTAATAAGGATATTTATGTCGTCCCCTTTTTTCAATTCCTTAATTATCGGTTTTGCTTGCTCAAATTCACCTAGTGAGGAAGAATGGAACCATATTAATTTTTTTGATTTATCGAGGGTAGCAGAATTTAAAATCAATTCCTCAAAAATTCTATCTCTTCCTTTTATGCCTCGCTTAACTTTGTTGTTAAAAAAACCTAAAAGTCTTATAATTAAATAAAGAAATGGTATTATTAAAAAATTATAAAGTATGTACCAAATAGTTTTCATCAATTTAAAATTTCTTTCAGCTTTGAATATGCAAGAACTGGAGTCAATTCCAGCATGCACTTAAAATGTTTCTTAGGGCAGCTTTCTCTTCCAATGTGCGTGCACGGTCTGCAAGTTAATAATTTGTTTTCTAATATTAAATTTTTGCTTTTGTAAGGAGTAAACCCAAATTCTCTTACTGTAGATCCAAATATAGCCAAAACAGGCGTACCCACTGCCGTGGCAGCGTGCATCAAACCAGAATCATTACAAATAACGACTTTGCATTTTTTTATATTTGCTACAGTAAATAATATTTTATCGTCATTACATAAGTTAATTGAACCGGGAGTTTTTTCGGCTAACTCTGCGCAAAGATTTATGTCACTTTTACCTCCGAAGATTACTATGCGAAATCCATCGTTTGAAATCATTTTACACAAATCAATGAAATATTGCTTCGGCCACATTTTTGTGAAATGTCTACTCCCTGGGGCAATTCCAATGAACTTTTCATCGTCGTTAAGCTCCGACTTTATATCTCTCGGATAAAATAGTTCCAATCCCTTGTTATCAAGGCTAAAGCCCGGCAAAGTTTCCCCATATCTTTTGGGAATTTCTTGCGGGCCCTTAAATCTGTTTATCTTAAAATGTACAAGGAAAAATTTATCAATAGTCTTTTTCTCAAAAATTACCGACCTAACTTTTAGCTTCCTTCTTATCTCTGCCGATCTAAGATTATTTTGAAGGTCTACGACCAAATCATAATTTCTATTTTTTAACTCATTAAACAGAACAACATTATTTGTGTTATCTTTTTTATATAGAAAGAGATTTTCTATATTATTGTTATACTTTAATAAGTCTTCGTATTGTTCTCTCAAAACAAAGTCTACTTTTATTCCGCAATATTTTTCATTAAGTGATCTTATGAGTGGTGTAGTTAGCAGTATATCACCTAAAGAACTTAATCTAATAATTAGGATATTTTTAATTTCATTTAGATTCAACAAAAAATCTTTCAAAAGTCAGTTAAACGGCACAAATTTAATTAAATAGTAACTTACTTCCACTTTATCATTGAAGTTTTAATTGTTCTGTCATATTTTTACTAAATAAATTAAAGGATTTTTAGATGACGTCATTACCTTCTCCTTCGACAAAGAATTTTTCTGATGATTCGTTAGAAAAAAAAGTTTATAACATTGTTGAAAACCTAAGCGAATATATCCCAATTATGAATGATAGGAACCGGTTAGGTTTTTCACTCTACAAATTTATGAGCGGTGAAGGCGATAGCCCGGAAATATTAGTCAAAAGCTCTAAAATACATGTGATTGGAATTTCTCTCGAAGACCTTGCAGTAAAAATTTCCAAAGAAATTAATAATCTGAAATCTAAAGAATAATTTTTTACTTGTTCAACGCAAAAAATAAACATTAGCCTGAAATATAAATTTACCTTATGCAAAAACATCTTTTCGAAATAATGGAGTGTTGGAGTGACGGGAAAGCCATCCGATTCCAGTACCCCATCACTCGTCTAAATTTTATGATTTATTGCTGAAATAAACCTCGCTGCTTATTTCTTCTTTCGCCATAAATTCTTCAACCATCTTCACATCTTCCTCGCTTCCTATAAACAGCGGAGTTTTTTCGTGCAGAATTTCAGGTTGAATTTCCAAAATCCTTTTCCTTCCGTTTGAGGCTCTTCCGCCTGCAGTTTCAATTATCATTGACATCGGGTTACATTCATACATCAACCTTAATTTCCCATTAGTATGACGGTGATCAGCTGGATACATAAATATTCCTCCGTATAAAAGACTGCGATGAATGTCTGCAACCATCGAACCTACATAGCGCGATGAATAAGGACGCTCAGTTTTCTCGTCTTCTTCCTGAAGATATTTAATATATTTCTTTAATCCCGGATGCCAGTATAAATAATTTCCTTCATTAATGCTGTAAATGTGTGACTTTTTAGGAATCTTAATATTATCATGCGAAAGTAAAAATTCTCCAAAAGAAGGATCCAGAGTAAAGCCGTGAACTCCCTCGCCTGTTGTATATACCAAAATTGTGCTTGAACCGTATACAATATAACCTGCTGCTACTTGATTTAGTCCTTGCTGAAGACAATCTTCTAGTGTGCCTGGCATGCCATCGGGTGTAACTCTTTTGTAAATTGAAAAAATTGTACCGATGCTTATATTTACGTCTATATTTGATGAGCCATCA
>JAJYCM010000260.1 GCA_021778375.1 Bacteroidota bacterium | reverse complement strand
TTACTCTTCACGCGAATTACTTTGGGAATTTGGTAAATATCTTGATGAAAACGGCGGACCCAAGGTTGAAGACTCTGTAATTTATGCAGCGTACAAAAAGAACGTCCCGATTTTTGTTCCAGCATTTTCCGATTGTTCGGCAGGATTTGGGTTTATAATGCACCAAACTAAAAATCCCGATAAGCATGTTTCAATTGATTCTGCAAAAGATTTTTTAGAACTTACAAAGATTAAACTTCACAGCAATGAAACAGGCATTTTCATGGTTGGCGGCGGCGTTCCTAAAAACTTCACACAGGATATTGTCGTTGCTGCAGACATTTTAAAAGAAAACGCACCAATGCATAAGTACGCTATCCAGATTACCGTTGCAGATGTTCGTGATGGCGCACTCTCAAGTTCTACCTTGAAGGAAGCAAGCTCCTGGGGAAAAGTGGAAACTACTTTTGAGCAAATGGTATATTCAGAAGCGACAATCGCTATGCCTTTAATTACCGGTTACGCATATCATAAAGCAGGATGGAAAGAAAGAAAAGCGCGCGAGTTCCAAAAAATATTTTTAACAGCTAAAGTAGCAATCTAAGTAGAGCTGTTTATTAAGAATTAGGCAATAATACGTGATTGTTTTTGGTATAAACTAAGCATTCCAAACGAAGAAGATGGGGGCTTAAAACAAAGAGAAAGATTCTTTGTGTATTTTTTTATATTTTCGCTTGCTTATGATGGTGTATTACTATGTTAGACAAGTTAAATTACTTGTATAAAAAAATAGTGGAAGTTTTGAGAAATTTTTAAGGCATTTGATGAAAAAATCTATCTTCTTTTTGTCGCTAATAATTTTAGTTTCTATGGCTTCTTTAGAATTAAAAGCACAATCGTATTTAAGCGTCGGGGGATTTTTTGGCGGTGGTAACATCAAAGGAAATTTGCCATCGCAGGGAAGTTTTACTTCTTCAATATTTGTAGAGGCTAACACCTACAGAACATTTGGATTCCAAACGCGGTTTAGTTTTATATACGCTGCAAATATTAATTTGTTGTTTCCCCGAAACAGTATGAATTATTATCCGTTTGTAAGAGGGTTTTCAATAAAAGGCATCGTTCGACAGCCCATATCAACAATATTTTTCGTTGAAGAAGGAATAGGACCTCTTGCACTAAATGATAGAACATTCAGCCATATTAATTCCTGGGATTATGGAATTGTTTTTTCAATTTTGGCAGGAACAAATTTTGGAAATTCTCAGGGGAAATTTAGATTAGGCGCCGGAGTTGAATATGGACTTACCTTTACAAGTACAGACGTAGGGTATTCCTCTTTTCACGTTCAGATACAATATATTTTATAATTTCTATTTATTTGTTTTAAGACTCGGTTCTTCTTGTTGTACTTCGACCTTTCTTCCGCCCCAATGCGCCATAGGATTAGCTATTAAGACCTTCGTTAAACCATTATCGGTCCCTATCCATAAACTAGTGCCGTCAAAAAAAAGCGAGGTGATTTTTGAAGATTGAATATTAATGTCATTTAAATCAATTGGTGTAATATATCCATTTAGTCTGTTTATCATAACCAGACCTTTACCGTAGTCTTTCTTTTCTTTTTTTTGAAATGAATAGATACCTGCGAATATCTCATTTCCGACCTTAACCATGCAATAGACTCCATCCGCAGGAAGACCATCACTTTCGGAGAGCCTTTCCCATTTATGTTTCCTATCAAATTCATAAATCCCACCGATGTTGAACTTTGGATTTTCAAGAGTAATAAATTCATCTGTCCCGAACCAAACAGTTGCGGGGTCAAAAATCATGTCGGAAACAGAAACAGATTCTCCATCGCCGTTAAATCCGCCGTCTTTATTATTGATATATGTCCAAGCATCTTTATCTTCAAGCTTCATACTTTTGTGAAAAATATGCACGCCAGATTCTGAACCGAACCAAACAAGGCTATCGCCATCGAGTCTTATTGATTTTATATTATTTGATTTGGAATCGTTATTAATCATCAAAGAAAAATCTTGATACCTTTGTTTCCCTACTTCAAGCCTAGTAATGTTTTCAAATCTGCCAATCCAAAGAACATTTTCCTGGGGATCATAGCAAAGAGATCTTATCCAATTGCCCATTTCCCCGCCGAGTGAAAACTTTCTTTTGTGCCATTGGTTTTTTCGCTGATCTAAAATATATAAACCGTCTGTAGCGCCAGCCCAGACATAATTTTTATTTGCAGCAATACAATAGAAAAAATTATTATCGAGATTTTTATTTGCAGTTGAGTAATTATACCATGCATTATCTTTGTACGAATATTTATAGATACCCTGGCCATAAGTGGAAACCCAAAGGTTTTCCCCGACCAACGTCATGGAGGTAACCGTTGCGCCCTCAAGAAAATTGGTAGATTCAATTTTAGGGAAAATAAAATTAGGTATTGATAGGAATAAAATGGAAAACAAAAATATCTTACGAATCATTGTTTCAGTAACTCTCATCATCGGAAGGAAACTTTTTTTGTTTCACATCTTCAATATAATTTTTAACGGCGTTAGTAATTTCATCCGCTAACTTTGCATAATGGCGGACAAACCTAGGGTGAAAATCAACATTTAGACCCAGCATATCCGGTGTAACTAAAATTTGACCATCACAATGAACACCTGCACCGATTCCTATCGTAGGAATTTTTAGGCTTTCTGTAATTTTCTTAGCAAGATCGGCAGGGATTTTTTCCAGTACCAATGCGAATGCCCCTGCCTGTTCAACTGATTTTGCATCATTTAATATTTCCTCAGCTTCATCAATATCCTTCCCACGCTCACGATAGCTTCCAAATTTATGAATGCTTTGCGGAGTTAAACCAATATGTCCCATCACAGGAATTCCGGCATCTGTAATTTTTCTAATTGTTTCAGCAAGGCGAACTCCGCCTTCAAGTTTAACGGCGCCTGCCGGAGTTTCTTTTAATATTCTTCCTGCATTTCTAAATCCCTCATCTACGCTAAGCTGATAAGACATAAATGGCATATCCACAACAATCATTGCCCGGCTGATTGCTTTGCTGACAGCTTTGGTATGATAGATCATTTCATCCATAGTTACCGGAAGAGTAGTATCATTGCCCTGAAATACATTGCTTAGAGAGTCGCCGATAAGTACTATGTCTATTCCCGATTCTTCAAGAAGTTTAGCCGTGATAAAATCATACGCCGTTAGCGCAGAAATTTTTTTCCCGTTCTTTTTAAGCCATGATAGGGTCAAAGTTGTAACACGCTTTATTTCTTTTTCGCTACTCATAATATTTTAGTAATTTATTTTTTTTATGAAAAGACAATTTCATTTATGCCTGCTGACTGGGGTAAATTAAGCTCTTCAAACTTCGCTTGGAAATAATCTTCAAAACCTTTTACCAATCTATCTTCCAATTTCTTATAGTCAATTTCGGATTTCAAAATCGAATATAAGTCCGTAGTGGTTTTATCAATTTCCTTTGCAAATGACGAAATGTTTTCTACAGTAAGGTTTAGGTAATCGACAATCTTTTTATGATAGTTTCCACACAAAATTGATCCATGTTGGAGAATAGCATTGCCTAATTTTCTTTGAGCACTTCCAACAAGTTTTTTCCCTGAAAACTTAAGTTCGTCCTTTGCAGAAACTGCAAAACAGATTGTGCTTATTTCTTCCTTATATACTTTTGGAAAGTTTGGCTGAGAATTTTCCAATTCAATTAATTTTAGTCGGTCGTCATAAAGCGACAAACCTTGTTTAAGCGCGCGATTTATTTCGTAATAAATATATTTAGCAGAGGTTTGGCTATCAATCGGATAAATAACGGAGTAAGTTATTTCTTTTGCATGAAGAATTGCTCTTCCACCGGTTGGCCTTTTTACGATATCAATTCCATCAAACTTTGCTTTCACCGAATTTATAGAATCGGCATCTTGATTTGCACCTAAAGAAATACAAAAAGGCTTCCATTGGTACAATCTAAAAATCGCTTCATCCGGTCTGGAATTTTTTGCAAGTTGAAGATCAAAATCCATATTGAATTGTCCTGAACCGGCGCCACTATTTATATATCGCCATTTCATTTACCGATTAATCCTCGTTTGCTTTTGCCGAGAAAATCTAGGACTATTTTAACATAATTATTATTCCCTAATTCATCAGT
>JAJYCM010000259.1 GCA_021778375.1 Bacteroidota bacterium | reverse complement strand
TTTGATTTTATTAAAAAACGGAAGTACTTGATTTTTGAAAAATATGCCCCTGAAGTCAAACTTCCAGGAGATGCAAAAACTGTGGGGATAAATCAATCTTTCAATACACACACAATATACCCGTTATACTATAATTTCTTTACCAGTCTTGGCTTCAGGGTTGTTCTTTCGGATAAGGTTGATGAGAAGGGTTTGGAAAGAGAGCATACTTCTTTTTGCTATCCTGCTCAACTGTCCTTGGGTTTATTTGCGGATCTAATTGAGAAAAATCCTGACTATTATTTTATTCCCGAAGTTCTTGAGATGTATGTTGAACCTGCTGCTCCGGATGATAGTCATTCCGTTCCGGGTAATGACGGAACTGTTCATCATAGAATCGATTTCAACAGTACTTGTGTATTCGTCAGCGGTGAACCGTTTTTCTTAAAGCAGGGTTTCAAAGATCTAATTTCTAAAGATAAATTAATCTCCCCTCTTTTTAATTTTGCTAACGGATTTGATCAAGAGGAAAATAAATTTATCGATGTCGCTAAACGATTGGGAATTGAAGACGAAAATAAAATTAAAAATGCTTTTCAATATGCCCTGAAAATGCAGGATGATTATCAGAATGAACTTTTTGCAATGGGAGAGGAATTCACCAAGTTTTTGAAACAGAATCCTGAGGAGATGGCTATTGTTCTCGTCGGCAGACCATACAGTTCTTTTACTGAACTTGCAAACAAAGGTATTCCTAAAAAATTTGCGTCAAGAGGTGTTTATGTCGTTCCGTTCGATATGTTTGACTACCGCGGACAGGTTGTAGAGGATAACCAATACTGGGAAGGGGGTAAGAAGATATTAAAAACCGCTCAGATCATTAAAAGTAATCCGCAGTTGTTTGCAACTTATATATCAAATTTTTCATGTGGTCCCGATTCCATGCTATTAACCACATTCCGTTCAATTATGGGTACTAAACCGTCATTGACTCTTGAGCTTGACGGACATACTGCAGATGCGGGTATAAATACAAGAATCGATGCCGCGCTTGATATAATTAAAAACTATAGGAGGGTTCAATATAAAATAAGCGATCCGGATTTTAGTGATTTTATTCCCGCGAAAATAATATTTGATTCCGAACAGGGATACTTCATTTCTTCAAGCGGAGAAAAAATTCCTTTGTCCGATCCCAAAATTGATTTATTAATTCCTTCGATGGGCGATCTGGCAGCTCCGATGTTTGCAGCAGGTTTGCGTAGTCAGGGATTCAATGCGATTGCAATGCCGGAAGGGAATGCGGAAATATTAAAACTGGGCAGATCCGTCTCAAGCGGGAAAGAATGTCTGCCTCTGCTGCTATGTGTTGGCTCTTTGCTCGATTATTTAGAAAATAAATGGGATGGGAAACAATATGTTGCGTTTTTCATTGTTCAGGGAGCAGGTAATTGCAGGCTTGGACAATACCCGGTTTTTATCCGCGAAATTATTAAAAGAAAAAGACTAAAGAATGTTGCGACTTTAATCTTGATGAATGACGACGGCTTCGCAGGCTTGGGACCTAACTTTGCAATGAGGGGTATGCAATCTATTTTTATAAGTGATGTCCTGGATGATGTCCGTTCTGGTATAATGACTCACGCAATAAATCCTGATGATGGATTAAAAATATTTTCTGAAGAATTTGACAAATTGAACCTTGTTTTTGAAAAGAATCCAAGTAAAATATATAACACCTTAAAAAGATTCGCTGTGGTTATTAAAAATAAAATACCGTCTCGAGTTCCAATAAGCCAGGCTAAATATATTGCTCTTTGCGGTGAGATTTATGTAAGGCGTGATCACTTTTCTCATAAATGGCTGAACAAACATTTTGCACAAAAAGGATTTATTCTTAAAGATTCTTATATAAGTGAATGGGTCTATTATATAGATTATCTTTTAAAGCAAAAACTTTTAGAACCTGAAACTTCCTACCGGAAAAAGCTGGAAAGGCTTATAAGGGTTTTGTATATGAGAATAGCCGAGTACAAAATTAAAAAAATCCTGGCAAGAACCGGCTATTATAAATTCTCGTTAACTAAAGTAGAATCGCTGCTTAAAAGAAGCAGCCATATCCTTCCTCTGGAATACAAAGGAGAACCCGGAATTACACTTGGAGTAGCATTGCATGAGACAATTGATAAATACTGCGGCGTCATAAACCTGGGTCCCTTCGGATGTATGCCCACCAGGTTTACCGAGTCACTTGCTGCAATGGAAATGAAAGTTGAAAATAAAATATTTGCAGAAAGACTAATAAACAAAAATTATAAGCTGCCCGAAGTTTTTAACGGTAAAATGAATATCCCTTTTTTAACTATTGAAACTGATGGTAATGTTTACCCGCAAGTTATCGAAGCCCGTCTCGAAACTTTTATATTGCAAGCAGAGCGCGTTGCCGGTTTAATAAAAGAAGCTAAGCTTAACGGTTGGGATAAAGTAAAAGCATCTTCAAAATGAGAATAAGTTTCTATGAAAAATCCTGACTATTAAAAATATTACAGCATGATTGAATAATTGATACAGTCGCGTGACCATCACGAAAGTTTAACTTCAACGCTCTTAATTTTATCTTCCATAGTTTGTTCTCTGTCCGTTCTTGTACCGATCCTCATCGAAGTAGAAATTCTTGGCGCTCCCATTTCATGAACCGCTTGGTGACATATTTTTACGATTGCAAATACTTCGTCCCATTCACCCTCTACATTTGTACCGTATGCATGCATCTTATAATTTAATCCACTTTGCTGTAATATTTTTTGTATCTCGGCAATATACTTGGAAATTGTCCTCCACTTACTAATAGTTCCCGAATTATGTTATCTCTTATTTTCATTACGGTATTTTAAGTTTTTAGGTAACAACCCGGTTTACTCTTTCTTATTTAACCGACTCTTTTTCTAAATCGGGTTTGACGTATTGTACATGAGTTAAAATATTTTATTATTTTCTTGAAGCTTACAAAATAATTATCTCAGTTGGTTTAAAAATTTATTGGGATAATGTATTTGACTTAATGATGGATACAGAAAATAAATTTAAGATTGATTTGGGCGGGGAAGTTGCACGCGCAAATAAATATACCAACGCAGGGTGAGAACGTTACACTTCCTCAGAGGGGAAATTCAAATACATTTCAACAAAATAAATCAATGCAAGAACTATAAGAACACAATTCTATAGTCAAAACTATGAATTATACACAAATACATAATAGAAAATATTAATTAAACTAATTATAAATAAAAGGTATATGAAAAAGTTAATCAAATATTTGCCCTATTTGATGTTCATAATCTTAATAATATTAATAACTGAGCTGAAATTTAATACTTTAAGTCATTCGTGGATTGGTTTAGTTGTTTTGTTCATTGGGATAATTCTGCTTTTTGAATTTATTGAATCAAGTAGATCGAGAAGGAAAAAAAAATGGAAAGATTATCATCAGATTAAAATAACACAAATATTAAAGTTCAGTATTTTATTTGGGCTGCCTGTTCCGGCTATAATCATTTTTTTAATTCACAATAAAGCGGGGCTAATGAATTCAATAATGTTTATAGCTGTTCCATTAGTTGTGCTTTTTGGTTGGATAGGATTATTGGATTGGCAAAATTGTAATAAGAAAAATCTTGAGGAGAAATATAAAATCTCATTGCAAAAATAATTACGTATAAAAAGTGGATAGAGGCAACAGCGTTTTCACATTCGGTGTTTGCGCAATTATAAAATTCATTTTTCCATTTCGGTTTCATTCATGGCATAGTTTGTAAAAGAAAGCTTATTCTAATTAAAATGTTATTCAATAAATGTGGCATTGCTGTTTCGGAATTCGACATAGGCATAACGAAGTTATACGGGTACAAAATATGATTAAGGGCACTTCTAAAAACTAACAATTAAACTAAATTTATTTTATAAACTCTTTTTTTCAAAAAACTGAGATAATTTTAATAGAATATTATCGATTTATACCCTTTATTTTAAGGGATCATCAATCACTTTTGAGGACTTTTAACCTCCCGGACATACTTCACCCTGCAAGTTGTAGATAACGATTCATATTGTAGGTCAAATTCATAAGACCTATAATCCCGTTTGCTCTTTTCTTTCCAATGGTGCGCAAGTAAATTCCTTTCATGCTGTTGGTCATATAACCAAAGACATGCTCT
>JAJYCM010000258.1 GCA_021778375.1 Bacteroidota bacterium | reverse complement strand
GATCTTACAATTCGAGAACGGCGCTGTAGCAAATGTTACGGCAAGCCGTATTTCGCAAAAGAAAATGAGAAAGATGAGAATATTCCAAAGAGATAATTATCTATCTCTCGACTTTATTACGGGCGTCTCGGAAGTTTTTCGCCTTACTCCGGTGGAAGAAAAAGTTGATACATCTTCAATTTCATTCGGAGAAATAGGTGTTGGTGAAAAGAAGAAAAGAATTATTTACGAACAGCCGGAAATAAGAGAAATTAATGCTCTCAAGTATGAGCTTGAATTATTTGTTAACTCTATTTTAGCAAAGATAAAGCCGGTTGTTTCTGGCGAAGATGGGCTGCGTGCATTAAAAGTCGCAGAAATTATTTTACAAAAAATCGATGAATCAAAAGGATTGATACAATGAAAAAATCAATTGTAGTGCTATTTGTTGCGATTTTAGCTGTCAGTAATATACGCTGCAGTATTTATAAGACTATCGTAAATATTTCCAGACTTCAATTTAAGCTTGGAAACGTGGACCGATTTATGGTAAACGGTGTTAGCCTTGAAGGGAAAACTTCAGTTAGCGATTTCAACCCAATAGATGTATTGAAGTTAACTGCTGCAATAGCTCAACGAAGCTTTCCTGTTACTTTTACCTTAAATGTTGAAGCGAAAAATCCAAACGACGGTAAAGGCGGCTATACAAGAACCGATGCTACTTTAAAGTCTTTCCCGTGGAGTTTATATATAGATGATAAGCAAACAATTTCCGGAAATATTGAAAGCCCTATAACTGTTCCCGGAACTGGAGAAGTCACTGTTATCCCGATTCAAGTCCGTCTTGACCTCTTTAAATTCTTTGCTGATAAAGGTTATGAGTCACTTGTAAATCTGGCGCTGGCTATTAGCGGAAACAAAGGAACGTCTTCTAATCTTGTTCTTTATGCGCAGCCTACTATATCTACCATAATTGGTGATATTACTTATCCGCAACAATTGAAAATTGTAAGCTTAAGTTACTCAAACTAATATTCACTCTTTTGCTCAAAATTATTTTTTAGGAAAACATGTATGTCAAAACAAGAAAAATATGCAGTTGGGGTTGATCTTGGCGGTACTAATGTGAAGGTTGGAATTGTCTCTCAAAACGGAAAAATAATTAAGAAAGTTTCTGTCGAAACAAAAGCACAGGGAGGACCCGAAAAGGTTATTCAGCAAATAAAAAAAGGCATTGACGAAGTCTTAATCAAAAATGAACTTCGCATTCACGGAATAGGTATCGGGTCGCCGGGGACTGTTTCAACAAAAAAAGGTACTGTTGAAGATCCTCCGAACCTCCCGGGCTGGGAAAAGGTAAATCTTGGAAAGATTATTCAAAAGGAATTTAAGATTGATGTTAAAGTTGAAAATGATGCTAACGCCGCTGCTATTGGCGAAATGATTTTCGGAGCCGGAAAGTCTTACGAATCTTTTGTAATGGTTACTTTAGGGACTGGCGTTGGCGGCGGAATTATTTATAATCGAAAACTTTTCCGTGGTGAGTTCGGCGCTGCCGGTGAAATTGGACATATTTCTATCGACATAAACGGACCCCAATGTAAATGCGGCTCCTTTGGCTGCGTTGAAACTTATCTCGGAAATAGTTATATAGTCAAACGGGTTCAAATGGAACTTGAAAACAATCAGTCTTCTAAAATTTGGCAGCTCATTAATAATGATTTGAATTTACTTACTCCGATAATAATTCAAACTGCACTTGAACAAGGAGACGAATATGCAAAGGGGGTTGTCCAAAGTCTTGGAAAGTATTTAGGCGCTGCCTTGGCATCAGTTGGTAATTGCTTGGATAATGGAACTTTTATTATTGGCGGTGGGGTCGGAGGGTTCGGAGTTCCTCTTTTCAATTCAGTTAAGGAAACTATTTCGGCAAGAGTTCTTAAGCCGCTCCGCAAAAGAATTAAAGTGCTTCCTGCAAAATTAAAAAATGATGCCGGTATTAAAGGCGCATCTGCATTGGCATTTTATAAATGATGCGTCAATGAAATTTAGCATAAATGAAAATATTTCTTTATGAAATTTTCTTTCATAATCATTTTATATTTCTTCCTTTATTGGGGTGGTTTTTCCTTTGCAGGTAATTCTGTAATTGTTTTCTATAAAGATTCAGTAACTACTTCCGTTAAAGACTCTCTTGCCGCAAAAGATTCGTTGAAGAAAAAAGGTTTCGATGTAGATTCTGTAATTTATTCCAGCGCTTCTGATTCTCTTTTCTTTTTCATTAATCAAAAAAAAATGGATTTATACGGTAACGGTGACTTGAAGTATAAAGATACTGATTTGAAAAGCGCAAAAATATTTGTCAACTTCATTACTAGCAATGTGGACGCTTATGGTATTCCAAGTGATTCTCTTCCCAACAAGCTTAAAGATACTCCTATTCTCTCGCAGTCCGGCGAAGTCTATAATGGTGAAAGTATGAGGTATAATTTTAAAACAGCCCGTGGCTTTATTTCGACTGCTTCTACAAAAATGGAAAACTCATTTTATACGGGTGAAAAAATTAATAAAGTAGACAAGAATACTTATTTTATTAAAGACGGTATTTATACAACTTGCGATGCTAATCCCCCCGACTACTATTTCTACTCTTCGAAGATGAAAGTTATTCAGAAAAAAGAAATTGTTGCCAAATGGATTTGGCTTTTTTTTGGCGGCGTCCCATTCCCATTACCGGTTCCTTTTGCGGTTTTCCCGATTGAATCTGGAAGGCGCTCCGGAATTATTGTACCTGCTTTTGGCAGTAGCCAAACTTACGGATATTATTTCTCACGCTTTGGATATTTTTGGGCTATAAATGATTATGCCGACCTTAATTTATCCGGCGATTATTATACTAGAGGAAGTTATAAGTTCGATAGCCGTTTTAGATATGCAAAACGATATGAATACAGCGGAAGTCTTTCCGGAGGATATTCATTCCTTAAATCGGGTGAGTCAACTGATCCTGGAAATAATAAGGAAATTGATTGGAATATTGCATGGAATCATAATCAAACTTTTACTCCTACCCTTAATCTTGTTGCAAATCTTCAGTTTACTTCAAATAATTATCTGAAGACAAATGTTGGAGATTTAAATCAACAATTACAGAACCAAATTGTTTCTAATGTAACTTTATCAAAAACATGGGATGAATCAGGCAACAGTCTATTTCTCAATTATAACCGTGTTCAGGATTTGCAAACAGGAAATATTAACGAAATATTGCCAAGTATTAGGTTTACAGTTCCTCAAATTTACCCTTTCAAACGGAACGGGTTTCATATTGACCAAAATTGGTACGAGCTAATAGGCTTTAATTACAGCGGACAATTTCAAAACGATAGAAATAAAGTGAACGGCGATTTGAGTATTAGAGGAGGTTTCCAGCATAACTTAAGTATTAGCGCCTCACCGAAGATCGGCTATATCAGTTTAACCCCTAACATAAATTATCAGGAAGATTGGTACAATAAACGTATTCAAGAAAATTATGCCGGCGTTGCTTCTACAGGAGGCGATTCTATTATTACAAACGATGTTAAGCAAATTAATTTTGTAAGAACCTTTAACCTGGGACTTTCTGCCTCAACAAGGTTTTATGGTATTTTTCAACCGGATATGCTCGGAATTAGCGCTATCAGGCAAACCGTAATCCCGTCTATTTCTTATAACTTTCAACCTGATTATTCTAAACCGATGTGGAATTATTACGGCACTTATAAAAATGCAAATGGGCAAATAATTTCATACGATAAATTCCAAAGAGAAATTTACGGTGGTCCGCCTTCCGGCGAGCAGCAAAATATTTCCTTTTCTGTAGGAAATATTTTTGAAATGAAAACTAAAGCAGACCCAACGGATACGACTTCAAAGGAAAATAAGATTCAACTTCTCAATCTTTCGGCTAACATGAGTTACAACTTTGCCGCAGATAGCTTAAAATTTTCAGATTTAAATTTGAGCTATAGAACTCAAGTTGGAGATTATCTTAATTTTTCAGGGTCATCAAATTTTTCAATGTACGATTATGCTCCCGGTATTAGTAGAATAAATAAATTTTTGGTCGATGAAGGGAAAGGTTTATTAAGACTTACAAGTTTTAATTTTTCTGTATCGACTAGTCTCTCCGGAGATAAATTAAAATCGGTTTCTTCTAAAGAAAAAACTAATTCCACCGAAAGCGCTTAT
>JAJYCM010000257.1 GCA_021778375.1 Bacteroidota bacterium | reverse complement strand
CAGATAAAATCAGCTGGAAAGAAATTTTTTTCAAATAATTCCTTATTTTCAAATGGATAATGATATTGAGCAAACGGCATCGAACCGGAGTCAAACCAAACGTCAATTAGTTCCGGAGTTCTTTTAAAAATTTTCCCTTCCCGCTCAAAAAATATTTTATCAACAAACGGTTTATGGAGGTCTATCTTTTCGATATTCTTTACAGAAATTCTTTTACCATCTTCGAGGATAAATCCTTCCTTCAATTCCGCTATACTGCCAACAGCAAACATATCTCCATTATCGCTTACCCAAATCGGAAGAGGTGTTGCCCAAAATCGATCTCGTGAAAGGGCCCAGTCTTTGTTTTCCTCAAGCCAGTTTCCAAATCTTCCCGAGCCTACTTCCGGGGGTTGCCAGTTAATTGTCTTATTCAGTTCCACCATCCGGTCAGCAATTGATGTTGTTCTAATAAACCAAGATTCGCGAGCATAATAAATTACCGGTACATTTTCATGACGCCAGCTAAAAGGATATGAGTGAGTTATTGTTTCCTTTCTGAAAAGTTTTCCTTCTTCTTTCAGTTTTTGAATAATTCCCTTGTCGGCATCTTTAACAAATTGACCGGCAAAGTCAGTAATCTCTGCAGTAAACAAACCGCCGCGCGTAACCGGCTGCAGCATCGGCAAATTATATTTTTTTGAAAGCTCATAGTCGTCGGCTCCAAATGCCGGCGCAATATGAACTATTCCCGAGCCATCTTCAGTGCTAACAAAATCTCCGAGCGTAACGTAAAATGCTTTCTTTTCTGTTTTTACATAATTAAACAATTGTTCATATTCAATTCCTTCAAGGTCTTTACCTTTCAGTTCCGAAAGGATTTCATATTCACCATCGATTACGGAAAGCCTTTCTTTCGCAAGAATAATTTTCTTTCCATTAAAATTAATTTTCACATAATCAACATCTTTACCGACCGCAAGTGCAACGTTTGAAATCAGCGTCCATGGAGTTGTAGTCCAAACTAAAAAGCTTTCATCAGAATTTTTTATTTTAAAGAAGACATAAACCGAAGGATCTTTTGTTTCGCGGTAACCAAGCGCCAACTCGTGCGAAGACAAAACCGTTTCCGATTTTGGATCTTGCGGAACAATTTTATAATCTTTATAAATCAATCCTTTATCAAACGGGGTGGTAAGAGCCCACCAAACTGATTCGATATAATCATTAGTCAAAGTAACGTAGGCGTGGTCGAGATCGACCCAATAACCCATACGGGTTGTCATTTTTTCCCAAAGGTCAAGATACGTAAATACAGAATCGCGGCATGCTTGATTATATTTTTCAACCCCATAATCGAAGACTTCGCTTTTTTGTTTTATCCCGATTTTCTTTTCAACTTCTATTTCCACCGGCAAACCGTGGGTATCCCATCCTGCTTTCCTTTCGACTCTAAATCCCTGTAAAGTCTTATAACGGCAAACTAGGTCTTTCAACGTCCTTGCCATTACATGATGAATTCCTGGTTTCCCGTTAGCAGTCGGAGGACCTTCGTAAAAAGTAAATGACTTTGATTTATTTCTTGTAGAAATACTTTTATCAAATATTTTATTTTCTTCCCAGAACTTTAAGATTTTCTCTTCTATTTCAGGATAATTTATTTTTTCTAAATTTTGTTTGAACATCGACTAAAATATTTTTTGATTATTTAATAATTTGGGTGTGCTGTTTCTTAACCAACATTTTCATATTTTTTAATTAATTCTTTTTCCGCCTGAATAAATTCTTTTAACTCTTTTTCTATTCTTTCTTTTTTCAACACAGTATTCTTAGCGTAAAGGTCTGCATCGTTAGTAATTTTTTGTGCTTTAAGTTTTGCTTCTCTTATTTCAAGCTCTGCTTCCTTTTTTGAGTCGATAAAATTACCTTCAAAAATTTTTAGTCTTTCTTGAAGAAGGAGGATATCTCTTTGTAGAGTGAGATTTTCTACAACAGACATGCCGAAGATTGCCATTGCTCCTAGAGTGACATTTCTTAGGCTGTAAAGAATTAAATTTTCAATAAGTAATTCATTAGCAGCAAAGTAATCTCTAAAAAAGGATATCATTAAAACACTTATTATAGTTGTTGCAATAATTATTGCAAAAACAACTTTTCCGCCAAAACGCCAGCCGAGAGTTTTATTGATAAACCATCCGCAAGCAAAACACAAGAATGAAAGCACAAACCAAACGGCAAAGTTATTATCTCCGAACTTAAACAAATTAGTGTTGATGAAGTTGGAAGCAAAAATTAAAATCATCAACAAAGTCGGTGTTAAATAATGAGAAACCGGTTTTTTTTCCATCATATCCTCTTAATAACTTCTTTCATTATTAAAGTCATTTTAGGTTCTGCTTTCATTGCAGTAGAAATAATTTCATTCACATCTACGGATTTGAGAGAATCGGGAAAACATTCATCGGTAATAATACTGATACCTAAAACTTTCATTCCCATGTGGTTCGCAACAATATTTTCAGGGATGGTTGACATTCCGACAACATCGGCTCCGGTGGCTCTTAGAAATCTATATTCGGCTCTTGTTTCAAGATTGGGACCCGGCACCGCAATATAAACTCCTTTTTGAACTTTAATTTTATTTTCCAATGCAACTTCTTCTGCAATTTTAATTAATTCGTGGCTGTAAGGTTCGCTCATATCAGGGAACCTTGGTCCCAGTTCATCTTCATTTTTACCGATAAGAGGATTATCTCCAAGAAGATTTATATGATCAGTCATAAGCATAATATCACCCCGCTTAAAGTGCGGATTCATACCACCACAAGCATTAGATACAAGCAAAGTTTTTACACCTAAAAATTTCATAACTCGTACCGGATAAGTAATTTGCTTCATCGTATAGCCTTCATAAAAGTGAAGGCGTCCCTGCATGGCTACAACTTTTTTATTACCTATAGTTCCAAAAATTAATTTCCCTCTGTGCGATTCAACCGTAGACAAAGGGAAATGGGGCAAGTCCGAATAATCAATTTCGTGATCAATTTTAATTTCTTTGACTAATCCGCCAAGTCCGGTGCCCAAAATAATTCCTACCGGATATTCATCCCCGTTTTTTTGTCGAATTACTTTAAGAGTTTCACTGATTTTTTCTTTTAAATTTTCCATTTATTACAATAATTTATTTACAATCTCATCTACATCCAGATCAATTTTTTTCGACACTTCAACTTTTTTATTAGCTACCTGGGTTTCCTCGCCAGCATCTTCAATTTTCATTTCAAGAAGATGAGCCTGGGAGTATATAATTGATTTTAGATTCGCAATTATTAAATCTCTTTCTTCTCTCAAGTTAATTACTGAATTCCGGATTTCGTTTGCGTTTTCTCTTGCTTTCTCCAATATCTGGGAAGCCTTTATTTCCGCTTCCTTTATCATCAGGCTAGCTTGTTTTTTTGTTGATTCAATTGATTTTGAAGTTGACTCATGTGCCTTTAATAAAGTATCCTGAAGATTTTTTTCAATCTTTCTAAATTCTATCAGTTTAGCAGTTGCTTGATCAAGTTCCTTTTTCAAAGAATCATTTTCTTTCAAGACATTTTCAACTTCATCGGCAAGTCTATCTAAAAAAGCTTGAACTTCTTCTTTATCAAATCCGCGAAACGATTTATTAAATTCCTGTTTTTTAATGCTCATGGGGGAAACTTTCATAGCTTCTCCTTCCAATCTTTTGAATAATCTCTTTCGCCAAAAATTGCCGAACCAATCCTGAGCATTGTGGCGCCTTCTTCAATGGCTAAGTCAAAGTCCGATGTCATTCCCATAGAAAGCTCTTTTAGATTCAATCCCTCGGCATTTAATTTGTTTTTTAGTTTATACAAAGTCCTAAAACTTTTTTTAATGAGACCTCTATTTTCCGTAAAAGGAGCGATTGTCATTAAACCTGTAAGTTCTATATTGTGAAATTCCCGACAATAAAAAGCAATGTCCCTTACTTCACTCTCTCCGATTATTCCTGATTTAGTTTCCTCATTCGACGTTTTAACCTGTAAAAGAACTTTTTGAATCTTATTTATTTTGCCGGCGTATTTATTTATTTCGGATGCAAGCAAAAGTGAATCAACCGAATGTATATATTCTGCGGAATTTACAACAAAACGCACCTTATTACGCTGTAGACTGCCGATAAAATGCCATATTATCTTATTGCCAAGATTTGCAAATTTAGCATCAAGCT
>JAJYCM010000021.1 GCA_021778375.1 Bacteroidota bacterium | reverse complement strand
GAGTAATTCCAATTTCTTTATCACTTCATCTTTAGTTAAATTTAAAAGATCAGGTATTGCATCCATTGTTACTTCATTTTCATAGATTGAACATAATATTTGTGTGTTTTCAGAATCGGAAAAAAGCGCAGCAATTAATTTGTATAATTCAGCTTCCATATTAATTTCAAGTTTCAACTTCAAATCCTGCAAACCGCCAGCTATTAGTATCGTCTTGAATAATCGTTGTATTAAATCCTTTTTTATTTAATATTTTTGCCGCTTCGGGAGCCATTACGCAATATTTACCGCGGCAGTATGCTATAATTTCTTTACTTCCGGATAAATTTTTTATCTTGCTTTTTAATTCAGACATAGGAATAGAAACAGCGCCCGGCAGATGCCCGTTCATGTATTCTTCCTTGGGACGAACATCAATTATTGTAACATCATCGCTTTTAATTTTTGATCGCAATTCTTTTAGGGAAATCGGTTTCAATACGCTTCTTTCTTCAAGGAATGATTTTATAATTTCTCTTAATTCAGCAACATTTTGCTCGGCTAAATATTGTAAGTTTTTCCAGCACTTAATTACCTCATCATTAGTTAGGTAATAGATGACCCGGACGCCTTCTTTTCTGCTTTGGACAATCTTCACATTCTTTAGGATTTGCAGATGTCGCGATGTGTTTGCAAAATTCATATTTGTCTCTTTAGTTAAAGAGTCCACATCTTTCTCGCCTTGTGAAAGTAGATCTATAATTTCCAGCCGTTTTGGACTTGCGAACGCAGTTGCAACATTTGCCAGATGCTGGAATGTTACATCTTTGAATTCTCTGCCTGTCATAATATCATCTTAATAAATTATTCAATTGAATAATTGAATATTAATAAAACGACAGGATAAAAGCAAAAAACGAGATAGAATTATTCATGCGAAGGTTTGTTTGCCCGGTTATTAATAAATTTTATTTTGTTAGAATAACATGAATAAAGATATCGTCTCAAATGATGAGTTTAGTGAAAAGAGGAAAAAGACAAGAAGGTTATTCATGAAGAAAGTTTATTTTATTTAGTTTTTAGAAATACCCTTAATGTAACTCAGAAATCCACCTTCTTCGAAGGATGTGATGTCCTTTTGGCTATGACGTGAAAATACTAAAATTAAGTTATGAATAAATTTAAGAAATTAAGCCATGTAATATATAGATGTTATTAACATATAGTATGGACACCCAAATATCGTTTCAGAGTATTGTAAGGAATAATAAAACAGCAATTGAAAAAAGATATAGAATTATTATTAGTTTGTTTATATTAAAGTTACTTATTATTGAGAGCCAACTTCAAGGTTATTCATCGCTTTCGCCTTTAGTTTCATTATCAAGAGTTTGATATTGTTTTTTAGTCAACGTTGGAAGCTTTTTAGTAAAAGCAACGATAGCCCAAATCATCTCGTCAGAGTGCGTTGGACCGAATGCCGGCATACCCGTCATCTTTAAACCGTTTTTGGTTATCCAAAAAAGCTGCTGTGGGGTCCAATCCTTAGCTGCTCTTGAAAGCAAAGGAGGATGAGGATAAAGTCCTTTTGCTATTTCACTCTGCTCAATGCCCGGAGCGCCGTGACAGCCTACGCACATTTCTCTGTAATGAATAAAGCCCATCTTTACTAAGGATGAATCGGAAAGATCCGGAGCTTTGAGATCATTATTTGCATTATGCATAATTGAATTATCTCTCACGGTATTCATCATCCATAAAGTCAGCTTGTCGTGAGGAACCATTGCACTTATATTATATATACCGGAATAGATGAAAATAAGATATCCAATAATAAAAGCTGCTATAACGGAACCTCCGCCTATTAAATATTTCATAAACTTACCTCAATTATTTTTATATACATTATAAATATCTTTATACATACTTTTTGCAATTGGTGAGCTTACTTAACTTTAAATCCATGTTTAATAAGATTACTTTTTGCTTTACTCAGCGTAACTTCTTTTAGCTTCATACCGCATTTTGGATCGACTCCAGGCTTATCGGATAAAACATTAAAATCCATCGGGCATTGGTATATCTTACCGTCTTTATTATCGTCAATGGACTTCAGATTAATCACTCCTTTGTAGACTACAGGGGAGGAATGATTTCCTTTCATCATTTCTTTGATATTTCCTTTCTTACCCATCTTCATATTCTTATCCATTTTCATTTCGTGTTGTGTGGTTTTGCCTTTTGCAGCATCCTGTGCATACGACAAAGAAGCCGCAGTTAAAAACACGATAAAAGAAAGAAACAGGATTTTTACTGTATTGGTTTTCACCGTAAAAGGCGATTGCATTTTGTTTGACATTTTAAGTACTCCTTATATATTTTTTATTAGTTGGTGATTAAAGTAATCTTATTTTTTATCTACAGCAGTCTTTCCCATTCGAAGCTTTCTTAAATTTTCTCCATAGGGAAAAAACAAATAATGCTACTGCAGCTATTGGGACTATGTATTTCATATTTAAAACCTCAATATTTTTGAAACATTTTTAATTATAGCAGCACAGACTGATAGTCTGTGCTACGGGAAATTATTTTTCTAAAACTAATCCTTTTTGTTTAGCTTCTTTTTTAAGTTCATATGATTTCCACAGGTAATAGATAACCGGGTAAACCGCAAGTTCCATCAACACCGAAGTAACAACACCGCCAAGCATAGGCGCTGCGATTCTCTTCATTACATCTGCACCCGCGCCATTGCTCCACATAATTGGGATTAAGCCTGCCACTATTACAGAGGCGGTCATTATTTTAGGGCGTACTCTTTTTACTGCCCCATGATGAATTGCCTCAATCAAGTCTTTAATACCTCTCATCATACCTTTGTCTTGCCATTCTTTGTATGCAACATCGAGATATAGAAGCATTACAACTCCGGTCTCTGCATCAAGCCCGGCAAGTGCGATAATACCTACCCATACTGCAATACTTAGGTTGTATCCCAATATAAATAGCAGCCAGAAAGTACCGACAAGAGAAAACGGGACTGCTAGGAAAATGATAGCAACCTTCTTTAACGATTTTGTATTTAAATAGATGATTAAGAAAATAATAAATAATGTCATCGGTATAACAACCATCAAACGTTTATCGGCGTGCTGCATATATTCAAATTCGCCGCTCCAAACAAGGTTGTACCCGGTAGGTAGTTTTATCTTTTGTGCTACAATTCTTTGAGCATTTTTTACATAAGTACCAATATCTGAAGTTTTGAGATCCACATAAACCCATGCATTCGGTATTGTACCTTCAGTTTTAATAACCATCGGTCCTTTGTGTACTGTGAAATCTGCAAGCTGTCCCATCGGAACTTGCGCTCCCGTTGGAGTTGGAACAAGTACTCTTTTTAAGTCTTCAATATTATCTCTTTGTTCGCGTCCATATCTTAAATTGATCGGAAATCTTTCCAGACCTTCTACAGTAGTTGTTACGTTCATTCCGCCCATAGCTGATTGAATAACATCTTCAACATCTTGAATTGTAAGACCGTATCTTGCTGCTTCCTGGCGGTTAATATTTATATCCACGTAATTTCCGCCTACTGTTCTTTCCGCAAAAGCGCTAAGAGTGCCGGGAACATTTCTCATAACAGCTTCAACGCGCTCTCCGATTGCCTGCAAAGTATCCAGGTTAGGACCTGAGATTTTGATTCCGACCGGAGTTTTAATCCCGGTGCTTAGCATGTCTGTTCTTGTTTTAATCGGCATTGTCCATGCATTTGTAACGCCGGGGAAATTTATAGACTGGTTCATTTTATCGATAAGCTTTTTTACAGTCATTCCTTTAGGCCACTGACTTTCCGGCTTAAGCATAATAGTTGTTTCCATCATATCGAGACCAGCTGGGTCAGTTGCAGTTTCAGCTCTACCAATCTTGCCAAACACATGATGCACCTCAGGGAAGGAGGCTATTATCTTATCTGTCTGCTGTAGCAATTCTTTTGCCTTAGTTATAGATATCCCCGGTAATGTTGTCGGCATATAAAGCAGATCGCCTTCGTATAGCGGCGGCATGAACTCGCTGCCGAGTTGTGAAAACGGAATATATGTTAGTCCCATCAAAACAAGTGTTGTCAGGATAACAAATTTCCAATGCTTTATTACGAAGTTTACTACAGGATGATAAATTTTAATTAAGAACCTATTGATAGGATTTTTTCCTTCTGGCTTAATATTTCCGCGAATCCAATAACCCATTAACACCGGAACAAGCGTAATTGAAAGGATTGCCGCCGCTGCCATAGAATATGTCTTAGTAAAAGCCAGCGGCTTGAATAATTTCCCTTCCTGGGCTTGCATGGTGAATATCGGTATAAAGGATACCGTTATTACTAACAATGAATAGAATAAAGACGGGCCAACTTCCTTTGAAGCTTCAATTATCAATTGCCACCTGTCCTGTCTATGCTCCGGAGGTTTAAGCATATCATGCTCAATATGCTTGTGGGCGTTTTCTATCATTATTATTGCAGCGTCTACCATAGCCCCGATGGCAATTGCGATGCCGCCGAGAGACATTATATTAGCATTTATTCCTTGCGCTCTCATTACAATAAAAGCCATTAAGATAGCTGTAGGAAGCGTAAAAATTGCCACAAAGGCACTGCGGAAATGCATCAGAAACAAAATACAAACTAATGCTACAATCAGTATTTCCTCAATTAGCTTGTCCTTTAAAGTATTAATTGCGTTTTCAATTAGTCCGGAACGATCATAAACCGGTGTAATCTTTACATCCGGTGGAAGCCCTTGTTTTAATTCCGCAAGTTTCTTTTTAACTCCTTCAATAACCGAAAGCGCATTTTCTCCGTATCGCATTACAATTATTCCGCCTACTGTCTCTCCCTTGCCGTCAGATTCTGCAATGCCCCGTCGCATTTCAGGCCCGTAGGCAACATTAGCGATATCTTTTATGTAAACGGGTGTGTTCGTTTTCTTATCAATCTTTACAGGGATATTTTCCACATCTTGAATTGATTTTATATATCCCAATCCTCTTATCATAAATTCCGATTCACCCATTTCAATAGTTTCGCCGCCGACATCATTGTTGGATTTCTTTATTGCCATTTCAACATCGCTTAGAGGGATATTATAAGCTAATAATTTTGCAGGATCGACTGTAACTTGATATTGTTTCACAAACCCGCCTATGCTTGCAACTTCAGCAACACCGGGAACTGAACTAAGCTGATATTTTAAGTACCAATCTTGTATTGTACGAAGATCTGCAAGCGACCGTTTTTTTGAGGAAAGAGTATATTCAAACACCCACCCAACCCCTGTAGCATCGGGCCCTAATGTAGGTACGACATTATTAGGTAATCTTTTTGTTGCGTAGTTAAGATATTCTAGCACTCTGCTTCGTGCCCAATAAATATCTGTACCGTCTTTGAATATTACATAAACTAGTGAATACCCGAAGAAGGAATATCCTCTTACTACCTTTGCCCCCGGTACCGATACCAGAGCTGTTGTAAGCGGATAAGTTACCTGGTCTTCAACTATTTGAGGTGATTGCCCTTCATATTTTGTGTAGATAATTACTTGAACATCACTTAAATCCGGTATTGCATCTACGGGTATATTGTACAAGGAATAAATTCCCCAGCCCATCAAGAAAACCACTGCAAGTATTACAAGAAATCTGTTCTTAACTGAATACTCTATTATTTTTTCTAACATCTAAAACTCCGATAAAAATTCTTAATTCTGTTTTCTGATTTTTTATTTGTTATTATCATTAGACATATCCATACCTTTCATATCATTATTTGAAGGCTGATTTTGTATGGAATTATTTTGACTTGTTGTATCGGATTTATCTGCGCTGCCCGGCTGCTTCATATTATTTAACGCTGCATTCAAGTTACTTTCTGAATCAATTAAGAATTCTGAAGATGTAACAATATTGTCTCCTTCATGAATGCCTTTTAGGATTTGGACATAACCTCCTTCTCCTCGCGCTCCGAGTATAACGTTTACTGGTCTAAAGTAGCCGTTGCCCAATGCAATTATAGCAACGTCTCTTGTCCCGGTATGAATTATTGCTTGATTTGGAACAGCCACTGTTTCAAGAATAAGAGGCGACTTTATAGCTGCGTCTGCAAACATTCCGGGCTTAAATTCATAATTGTTTGTGTTGTGAATTTCAATCCTTACCTGAACTGTTTTAGAATCCGAATCAAGATAAGGGTAAATGTATGTTATGCGTCCTTGAAAAGTTTTACCGGGCATATAGGATAACTGCAAATCAACTTTATCGCCAACTTTAATCCACGGGAGTTCATATTGATAAATTTGGGCAAGTCCCCAAACAGTTGAAAGGTCGGCAATTTTGTAAAGCGCCATTCCCGGCTCGATATTCTGTCCGTTAATAATCATCTTATCGGTAACAATTCCGTTTGCCGGAGAATAGATCGTCATAGTTTTTTTAGGCGTCCCTCTTTTTTCAAGTGCATTTATTTCTTTTTCGGAAATATCCCAATAGAGCAGCCTTCGCTTTGCACTTTCAACTAATTGATCAGCTCCTTTTTGGCTAATTAAAGAACCGTTCTTGGAGATTTCATTTCTATATTTTATTGCTTGCAAATATTCTTCTTGTGTGCTTACAAGGTCAGGGCTGTAGATTTCCAGAAGCGGTTGGCCTTTTCTTACTAGCTGACCGGTGTAATCAACGTAAAGTTTTTCAATATAACCCATAATTTTTGTTGAGATTGTATAAAGCTTCGTTTCGTCGTAAGTGATATTAGCAGTCGTTCTGATAGTTCTAGATAATCTCATCTTTTCAACTGTTTCGGTTGTTACTCCGATATTCTGTTGGGTTGCCGGATCAATATGTATTTCATTTGACCCAACGTTATCTGTGTAAACCGGCACATAATCCATTCCCATTTCATCTTTCTTCGGAACTGGCGAGGTTAATGTTGAATCCATAGGGGATTTATAATATGCAATTTTTCTTTCCCCTCCTGAGCTGCTTTGATCTGCATAAACAGGAACGTAATCCATTCCCATTTCATCTTTCATCGGGACTTTGGAAGTTACGGTAGGATTCATCGGCGATCTGTAATAAAGAATTTTTCTTTCGCTTGTCGTTCCCGAAGAATTTGAGGAAGTATGATTGTGAAATATCAGCCATCCTCCGCCAACTCCGATAATTAAACTTATAATGCCGGTTATTATTAATTTTTTCATTTCTAATTTTCCTTAAACTTTTATTTAATTCTTTCTTCTATTTTATTGATGTTCAATCCTACAGCCTGTTCAAGCAGCGCCTGGCTTTGCATGTAATTCATTTCTGCCATGTAGTAGTTCAACTTAGAAGATAATACCATTTTATATGCGTCAATAAACATAAGGAATTCTGTCTTTCCGGTTTGGTAAGCAGATAGGGTAGATTGAAGCGTTTGTTCTGACTGTGGAATCACAGTGTTTTTATAAAGATCCATTAAATTTTTATTGGTCTCAATTTTTATTATTGCACTTTGCACATCGCTTGCAACCATATTTTTTACTGCATTTAACTGTTCTTGAGCTGTGCTTACGTTAATTTCATTTTCCTGAACTTTTCCGGTAAACTTATCTTTTGACCAGAAAGCTAGCGGAACATTTACACCGACCATTGCAGACCAAAAATCATTTGCAGTGTTGGACATATTTTTGTACATCAGTTGAACCATAAAATCAGGGTAGTATTGAAGCTTCGAGGCTTTTAACTCCGATTTATTCATTTCAATATTATATTGCATAGCTTTTACTTCGGGTCTGTTCTGATAAGCCAGTTCCTCAAGCTGTTCGTAAGTCCATTCCGGAATTGTATCTTGAATATTTTCAATCTCCGGCAAGGGCGCATTCACAGGTCTGCTTAGGATTGTATTAATCATTGTTTCGACGTCTCTTTTTTCTTTGAGAAGGTTAACACTGTCGTTGATCAATGTTGATAATTCAGTTTGTGCTCTTAGAACATCTGCCTGTTTACCGATGCCGACCTCATACTGTTTTAATGCAATAGCATTGAGTTGTTTTAAAAGTTCCTGGTTTTCTTTATTAATCTGAATTTTCTTTTCTACAAAATAAAGTTCATAATAAGAAGATTTCAAATCTGTTATGATCTTATTTTCCAGAGCGCTGTATTGTTCTCTGTACATTAGTGCGCTACTCGAAGCTGCATCTCCCATATTTCCAAGTTTACCGGGAAATGGGAACGTCTGCTGAACGTAGTAGTCGGTTTCCATGTTATTTCTCAGGGGGTTCGGAAAGGATTGAATTGGTGTCTGATAGAAGGAAATTCCGACTTGCGGCGGATCCCAAGCTGTTACCTGGTTTACTTTTGTTTTTTCGGCAAGCGTCTGATCTCTTGCTGCTTTAAGTTGAGGATTATTTTGAATTGCTTCCACTACAAGACTATCAAGTGTTGAACTTATTTTCTCTTTCCCATATCCTACTACTACATAGAATATTATAAAACTTAATACTGCTATTTTTCTCATTTTGTTAACTCCGCTAACAATTAATTTTTCTTTGAACTTGTCCCGTGTGCGGGAATTGAATAATCTGAATTCATATTAGTAATAATCAAAACATTTAACTGTCTTCAGACAGTAGAAATATCAGGTTACTTAAGATATTGCTTATACAATTAAATATTGTGATAAAAAAGTAGGGAAAGCATGTTAGAATTCCCGGACTTTTATTTTGAAAAGTAAATTCTAGGAATTAGATCAGTAGAACGGAGTTATCTAAATATATATGATTTTGATCGGCTTTTGGAGGAGGTAAATAATCCATGTAGCAAAAAGTCGGATAAAAATTATACCCTAGACTTTCGAGGCTAGCATGACTAATTGTAATTATAGACGAAGAAAAATTGTTAGCATCTTTTATCAGTAGATAATTATCTTTAAGATGATTATCAATTATTTTAATACTGCAGCAATCCGGCTGGCTATAATTACCTGCATTAGAAATACCATCTTTGCTGCTACTATTCAACGAAAGCGGGCAATTCACCATGTCCATGTCGCAGTGATTTTTAGCGGGCATCTTATTCATCATAGATTTGCTCATACTGCAATAATGCATTACCAATGGAAAAGCAGTAGTTGATGCAAAGAAAAGACTTGCTAAGGTTAATATGAATATTTTCTTTTTCATAATATTAAATTAAAATTAAGAATAACATATATTAGAAACAATAATAAAATATTTGCTCCTCATAGGGCATCCTTATTTTTAAATTGAAATCAGTTTTCAAAAGACAGAAAATTGCTAATTGTGGAAACAAACTTTTTTAAGTCAAATGGTTTAGCTATGTAATAAGATAATCCTTGTGAAAGAAAATATTCCTCATCACCCTTCATAGCGTAAGCGGTGACGGCAATAATGGGAACATTTTCATAACCTTTTATTTTTCTAATGTTTTGGGTAGCCTTTATCCCGTTCATTCCAAAATTCAATTTTATATCCATCAAAATTAGTGAATACTTGGTTTCATTTGCCAAATCTATTGCTATTTCTCCCCGGTTAGTAGTTTGAAGCTCGCAGATATTTTTTAAAAGATATTTGATGATATCTTTTGTCGGCTCATCATCTTCAACAAGTAGTACTTTTCTCATGTATCTTAAGGTTATGAAAACAACTTATTCTTATATACAAATCTAAAACATTTTATTAAAGTGAAGCAATAAAAAAATATGCGAAGAATTATTCATCAATCGCAAGATATTTATCAACAATGTCGATCAAATCTTGTCTACCAAATGGTTTGGAGATATAGTCGGTTAAACCTTGTGAAAGAATTCTGTCTTTGTCTCCTTTCATTGCAAATGCGGTAATGGCAATGATCGGAACATCTTGGTAAATCTCAAACTTTCTTATTTCTTTTGACGCTTCAATTCCATCCATGCCGCGCCCCAATCCTATATCCATTAAAATAATATCATAGAAATTATCTTTAACTTTTTGAAGCGCTGTTTCTCCATCTTCAGCCATATCAATTTCATAAAGTTTTTTTAACGAGAGTTTAACAAACTCTCTGCTTGCCATATCATTTTCCACGAAAAGAATTTTTGCTTTTTTTGCAAAAACCGAAATAATATTTCCATTCTCGGGCTTTACGTTACTCTCCGTCTTTTTCTGAGCGATCTCTTCTTTATAAGATGGGAAACGGATAGTAAAAGTTGAGCCAATTCCTTCCTCGCTTTTTACGGAAATAGTGCCCTCCATAAGTTCCACAGACTTTTTAGTTATAGTGAGACCAAGACCCGTGCCCTCGTAATTTCTGCTTATACCTTCGCTCGCCTGACGAAATTCTTCAAAGATAAGATTGATGCTCTCTTCGGAAATGCCTATACCAGTATCAATAAATCTTAGAACCGCCCACGTTTTTTCTGATTTCGTTTCTTCGTCAATTTCTACTTTTATTCCTCCCGCTTTAGTAAATTTAATTGCATTGTTAAGAAGGTTGTTAAAAATCTGTGTGAAGATTCTTTCGTCAATTTTAATAAAAATATTTTCCTTTAAGATATTCTGTCTTAGATAAAGATTTTTCTTTAATGCAGCGCTATCATAACTTTTAATAAGCTCAGATACCATTTCCCTCAAATTAACGTGAGTTAAATTAAGATCGAGCTTATTAGATTCTATACGTGATAAATCAAGAAGTTGGTTAAGTGTCTGAAGTAACCTCTCTCCGCCTGAATGAATAATCTCTATCATCTCTTTCTGCTCAGGGTTTCCCAACTCTTCTTTTAAAATTTCTGCAAAACCTAAAATACCGATCATCGGAGTACGTAGTTCGTGGCTCATATTAGCAAGGAAGTTTGATTTAAGCCTGCTTATTTCCTCAGCTTTATCTTTAGCAGATATTAGTTGTTTTTCTGCTTCTTTGCGCTCTGTTATTTTCCTAAATATTGAAAGCAGTTTTGTAGGTTGATTTTCTATATCAATAAAAGAATTCGATATTTCCAACCAAATTTTTCTTCCGTCCCAATAGGTAACTTCATTCTCATAATTCAGTCTTATGTTCCGAGTCTTAAAATCTTCCTTAAATTTTGATACTAAATGAGGGTCAGAATCGGAGTATACAATATCATAAGTTTTGCCTTCTAATTCTTTTTTGGTCTTGCCGACTAATTTGCAGTATGCCTGGTTAACTTCCAGAATTATGCTGCTTCCATCTGTTAACCTTAGGGCATCAATTGAATTTTCCCACACCGATCTGAACTGTGCTTCCGATTCGACAATTTTAACCTCTGATTTCTTCTTTTCTGTTATATCTTCTTTTACCGCAAGAAAATTTGTTATTTTTCCTTCAGCATCTAAAATCGAAGAAATCATAATTGATTCCCAATAAAGTTCACCATTTTTTTTTCTGTTAAGGATTTCTCCCCGCCATTCATTCCCAGAGATGATGGCGTCCCACATCTCCCGATAAGTTGACGCTGGAGTTAAACCCGACTGGATAATTCTTGGGTTTTTTCCTTTCACTTCAGCAAAGGAATAGCCGGTAACTTCTGTGAATTTTGGATTAACATATTCAATATTGCCATTTAAGTCCGTGATTATTACTGTGTTAGGGCTTTGCTCAATTGCTCGAAGTAATTTTCTTAACTCGTAAATAGCATTTTTCCTATCAGTTATATTAAACACGGTTCCGATTATTGCAACTTTCCCTTTGTATTTTATTGTGCCTGCAGTAAAATCTACCCATAATTCTTTCCCCTCTTTCGTTATGATTTTGAACTCATATCTGGAAGGAAAAGGGATCCCATTCATACTGTCCATTGTTCGACTTATAATCATCTCTCTGTAATCAGGATGAACTATTTCCCAAATTTTCTTACTTAAAAATTCTTCTCTCGAATAACCGCACATTAATAGCGTGGCATTATTTACTTCTATAAAGTTCTCATCTTGGTAAATAAAAATTCCGGTGGTTGTTGTCTCTGTCAATGTGCGGAAAAGACTTTCACTCTCCCTTAAACTTTCTTCCGCTATTTTTCGTGTTGTTATATCAAATGCGGTACCGATTACTGCCGGCTTGCCCTGGTATTTAATTGTACTTGCTGTATAGTCGAGCCATAGCTCCTTCCCTTTTTTAGTCAGTATCTTAAATTCATATCTCGTGGGAACTGATGATCCTATCTGCTGTTCTTTGCTTCGTTTAATTACTTCATCCTTAAAATCGGGGTGAATTAAATCTCCGATTCGCATCGTTAAAAATTCTTCTTCCGAATATTCCGACATCTTAACTGCGTAAGGATTTACATATAAAAATCCATCTTCTCGGTAGATGAATATTCCCGATGCTGTTGTCTCTGCCAAAGAACGGAAACGGGTTTCGCTTTCTCGCAAAGAATTTTCAGCTATTTTCTTCTCGGTTATATCCTGAATATGTGATATATAATAAAGTGGTTTACCATTGCCATCTCTGTGAACTATTATTCCAAGAAAAGCCCAAATTACTTTACATTCCTTTGAGATATATCGTTTCTCAAATTGAACCGAGTCTTCCTCTCCATTAAATAGCTTAGAGGAGAAATCAAAACTTTTTTGTATATCGTCTGGATGAGTAATCGTGATCATATCAAGTTTAATAAGTTCATTTTCAGTATAGCCCAACATGTTACAGTATGCACGGTTAACTTTCAAAAACTTACCATCAAGACTTGTTATTGCGTTTCCAATTACCGCATTATCAAAGGCTATGCGGAATCGCTCCTCGATTTCTCTAAATGCTTTTAATGTTTCAACTCTTTCTGTAATGTCGTGTATAATACCCAAGACATTTCCGTCACTCATTAATTTTACATTGACTTCAATTGGAAATAAAGTTCCGTCTTTTCGTTTAATTAACCTTTCAAAATTGAGTGGATAACCATTCTCTAAATTTGCATATTGCTTTTCCGGGTAATAGTCGGAGCCGGTTGGGTAAGTATCTTTGATATTTAGTTTCAGTAATTCTTCTCTTGAATATCTAAGCAGTTGGCAGGCTTTCTCATTAGTAAATAAAATTTTGCCTTTTGAGTCCGTATTAAAAATTCCTATAACTGCCTGTTCAACAAGCTCCCGATAATGCGATTCACTAATTCTTAGAGCGCTTTCAATTTCATCCTTTTCTTTGTTTATTCTGTTTCGCTCTAATACAGAGGAAATAGCTGGGACAAGTCGTGCAATATGATCTTTAATTACATAGTCATTTGCCCCCTCTTTCATACAATCAACAGCCGTTTCCTCGTTCATTGAGCCTGTTAAAATTATGAAAGGAATCTCTATATCAATTTTATTCCTAATTTTTAATGCTTCCATGCCAGTAAAGTTGGGTAGTAGGTAATCGGATATTATTAAATCTGGATTAAATTCTTGTAAAGACGCAACGTAATCACTTTTTGTTTGCACAAGTCTTTCTAAGAACTTGATGGAAGAGTTTCTTATTTCTCTAATAGTCAGTTCATAATCATTTTTATTGTCTTCTATAAAAAGTATCCGGTACACGTCTTGCAATTTATTCTCCATGAGATAAAATCTTATTTCCAAATATTAATATTATTTCGGCACTATAATGGATATCTTCGCTATAACGAATTTCTATCTCATTGTTAATGGCCAACCCTCGGCTAATTATAAATACTATTATCCTTAATTGTCATAACCCCATATATTGTGAAATGGAAACTAATTCAAAAAAAATATAAAGTAAACAGATTATTTGCGTTCTATCACAGAAATGCAATTCAAAGAACTATCATTTCATTTTGCCGCTGATTTTCCCGAATAATTTAATTTCTCCAAAAGGATAAAAAACAATTCGTTTTGGACAGATTTTAATCAAAATTCAAAACAATACTTATAGTATTGGCTTTTAAATCTTTGCCGCCTGCCGAAACTGTTGCACAACTCCACAATGTCATTTCGACCGGAGGGAGAAATCCCATGTACAGTATAGTTACACGAATTGAGTAGTGGATATCTCGCGTCCGCCTCGGATCCTTCGATATGACAAGCAAGTAGCTGTCATTTCGACGACCGGCAGGGAGGAGAAATCCCACACATAGCGCTGATACCTCATATCTATCATGGGATATCTCAGTCGAGGACTCCTTCGATATGACACAAAAAAAAGTTGTCATTTCGACTGAGCCTGTCTGCCGAAACTGTTGCACAACTCCACAATGTCATTTCGACCGTAGGGAGAAATGACATTTTAGACAGTTTTGAGACCTCTCTTTACGCTCGAAACGAAATAGGAGAGTTCTGAAACACTCTCAGTCAGGCAAGTTTATGGCGGGGGTTAAATAGACACTAAAGCCAATTCCTACACTCCATTACTCCAATTTCCCGTAGCTGTATAACATCGGCTATTCTTTAAAGACTTTCGTCAACATCCTCAACTCTTAAAACAAATATTGCTGCTAAAATAAAAGACACACCTCCTAACAGCAAAGCATAGATTGCCTCATCTCCGAAAATATGTTTTACGAAAAAACCCAAAATTGCTGCGGCAGTTATCTGCGGAATTACAATGAAGAAATTAAATATTCCCATATAAACCCCCATTTTATTTGCAGGAAGAGAACCTGTCAAAATTGCGTAAGGCATTGCCAGTATTGATGCCCAGGCTAAACCAATTCCTAACTCGGGTAGTAAAAGTAAATGAGGTTCTTTTATAAAATAAAATGATGCTAAACTAATTCCGCCGATAGCAAGACTAATTGCATGAACGCTTTTTCTGTTTGTTTTCTTTGCAAGCCATACTAATAGAAAAGCCATAATCGCAGCAAAACCGTTGTAAACAGCCATGAGAACGCCAACCCAATCTGCGCCTTGATTATATAGTGCCGATGTAGTGTCCGTCGTTCCATAAATATGATGTGTAACTGCGGGAGTCGTATAAATCCACATTGCAAATAATGCAAACCAGGAAAAGAATTGGACGTAAGAAAGTTGTACCATTGCTTTTGGCATCTTAAAAAGATCATTTATTACTACTACTAATCCGCCTGTAGTTTTCTTTTGCTCGGTAAGAAATCCGACAAGTATTTGGAGAAGACCAAAAACAATTATTCCAAGGAAAAATACACCGAGACCGTAATCCATGTATATAAAAAAATAAAAAATTGTAAAAAGAATAATCCCGGTTATACTCCAGATCACTCCCCATAAATAAAATTTATTAGGCTCAATAAAATCTTCGTTCTGTCGGTAAGAGTTCCTGTTTTTTTCGTTTCCTTCACTGAATCTTTTTAACTCTTCCGGAGAATATTCTTTAGAACTTAAAACCGTCCACAACACTGCAATCAAAAATATAGCTCCCCCGATGTAAAAGGATAATTTAACGGAAAGAGGGATTACACCTACTGTTGCGGTATTACTTATTCCGAACCAGTTAGTCATTATATATGGAAGGGCAGAAGCAACCACAGCGCCTATTCCGATAAAAAAACTTTGCATCGAAAATCCGACTGTCCTCTGTTCTGAGGGAAGCATATCTCCTACAAAAGCGCGGAACGGCTCCATAGAAATATTTATTGAAGCGTCCATTATCCAGAGCATTCCGGCAGCCATCCAAAGTACAAAAGAATTAGGCATAATAAACAATGCAAGAGATGCGAGTATAGCTCCGGACAAAAAATAGGGGCGGCGTCTTCCAAGTCTTCCCCAAGTTTTATCGCTCATGTGACCGATAATCGGCTGGACAATTAACCCAGTTATTGGAGCAGCAATCCATAAAATAGGAATTGTATCTATCTTTGCACCGAGCGTTTCAAATATTCTGCTTACATTTGCATTTTGAAGTGCGAAACCAAATTGGATCCCTAAAAATCCGAAACTCATATTCCAGATTTGCCAGAAACTTAGACGGGGCTTTTGCATTGATAAATCCTTTATTCGTTTATTCTATCTTTGTTGCGAAAATATATTATTAGAAGGTAAAACTCCTAATGATTTTAAGCGAAAAATGAAAAACACTCTATTCAGGTAGGTAAATAAATTAACTAAAATCTGAAAACTTGCTAGGTGCTTTAGCCCGCTTGAGTGAGAATATTGTTCTAAAATTTAATATCTTGGCATCAAAAATTTTATCAATATTGTTAGCGGTAAATCATTTTTATGGCAAACGATTCAAATTCCATTTCTCAACGGAAAAAAGAGCATCTTCAATTATGCCTTACCGGTGATGTTTCTTATAAGGAAAAAAGAAATGGCTTTGATAATTACGATTTTAAGCATTATGCCATAACTGAAGTGAACCTAAATAAAATTTCCTTTAAGACTGATTTTTTAGGAAAGAAAATAAATTATCCGTTTTTAATTTCATGCATGACCGGCGGAACTGAGGAATCTGAAAATATTAATGCTAAGCTGGCAATTGCAGCTAATGAATTAAATATTCCGCTTGGTGTTGGTAGCCAACGGCAGGCTCTTGAATCAACCTCGTTTCATAGCTCATATAAAATTATTAGAAAGAATGCGCCGCATATTCCGATTCTTGGAAATATAGGCGCTTCGCAGTTGGTGCTTTTCAAATCATTTAAGCCTGTACAAATGTTGGCTGAATTAATTAATGCCGATGCAATGGCAGTACATTTAAATTCTCTTCAGGAATTGATGCAAAAAAAAGGAGAACCAAATTTTACCGGTCTTCTTAAGTCACTTGGAAAATTAGTTGAATCTTTAGATATACCGGTTGTGGTTAAAGAGGTTGGCGCGGGAATTTCAAAAGAAGCTGCTAAGAAAATACTTCAAACCGGTGTCAAAGGAATTGATGTTGCCGGTGCAGGCGGCACAAGCTGGGCAGGTGTGGAAATTCTTCGTAATAAAGAAGAATCTAATTATTTTTGGGATTGGGGATTGCCGACTTCATATTGCCTCAGAAAAATTTCTAAACTTAAGAATGAGTTTGATTTTTATCTGATTGGCTCCGGAGGAATAAACAATGCAATTGATATGGCAAAAGCATTTGCACTTGGGGCTGAAATTACTGCCTCGGCAAGAACTGTTTTAATTCAATTAGATAAGAACGGCGTTAAGGGTGTAATGTCGCTTGTAAGAGAATGGTTTGAAATTGTCAGGAAAATTTTATTTCTTACCGGCTCATCCTCCCTTGCTGAACTACAAAACAATAAATTAATCAGAAAGGATAAACTGAATTGATCGGGGATAAAAAAGATAAATTTTACTTTCTTTATGAACGTGAAAGAATAAAAGTTGAGAAGAAGCTTGAACAATTATTACAAGATAGAAAACCGGCTTCTCTTTATCTACCTGGTTCTTATATTTTAAGAGGCGGGGGGAAAAGGCTTAGACCACTACTTGTTTTGTTTTCTGCTAAAGCAGTAGGGGGTAAATTATCCTCTGTTTACAACGCAGCTGTTGCCGTTGAGCTACTGCATAATTTTACTTTGGTACATGACGACATAATGGATAATGCTGATAAGCGAAGAGGAAAACTAACGCTGCACAAAAAATATGACGTGAACACAGCTATTCTCGTCGGCGATAGTTTGCTTTCCGTTGCTTATGAAAATCTTTTGAAAGACTGTAAAGATAACATAAAACCCGTTCTGGAGGCATTCACAAAGGGATTAGTGGAAGTTTGTGAAGGCCAAAGCATGGATAAAGACTTTGAATCGAAAAAAAATATTTCGATTAGTGATTATATTGTGATGATTAAAAAGAAGACTGCTGCTATGGCTGAAATGTGCTGCAAAATTGGCGCTCTGCTTGGAGGTGGTTCCCTTAAAGATATAAGAGCACTAGCTAATTTCGGGGAAAATATCGGGATTGCTTTTCAAATCCAGGATGATCTGCTTGACATAATCGGGGATGAAAAGGAATTCGGTAAATTTGTTGGTGGCGATTTAATGGAAGGAAAAAAAACATTTCTTTTACTTAAAGCCTTTGAAGTTGCAAAAGGTGAGGATAGAAAAAAACTTCAAAGAGTTATAGACCGAAAAGGCATTAAACTAGATGAAATTTTAGTATACAGAGAATTGTATAAAAAACTCGGAGTGCTAGATGATGCTAAAACAGAAATAAAACGATATACAGATAAAGCCTTGATGTCAGTACAAGTTTTACAAAATAATACTGACAGGGAATTTTTTACTTGGCTTGCTAACTCACTTATTAAAAGAAGCAAATAATGATTGAACAGACGGTGAAAATTGTAAACAAAGCAGGGCTACATACGCGTCCGGCAGCTACTATTGTTAAAATGGCTGCAAAGTTTAAATGTGAATTTTATATCTCAAAAGACGGATTAAATATTAATGCAAAAAGCATCATCGGAGTTATGACGCTTGCGGCAGAAATGGGTTCAGAGCTTGTCCTTACTTTTGACGGCGATGATGAGAAACAGGCGTCTGAAGAAATAATAGACTATTTCAAGAGAGGATTTGATGAGTTGTGAAAAAGTTTAGTCAAATATTTAAGGATGCTGAAAATAAAATTACCGGCATTGCGGCTGCGCCGGGAATTGTTATAGCTCAAGCCTACCTGTTTACAAAAGAAAAACTCGTAATAAATGAAAGCGAAATATCAGACGTTGAGGGAGCAAAGCAAAATTTGATTGATGCTCTGGCTAAATCAAAAAAGGAGCTTAAGAAAATCTTTGCGATTGCAAAAGAAAAAATGGAAGAGAAACGCGCTGCCATTTTTGAAGCCCAGGTTATGATTCTCGATGACCCTATTCTTCTTAAAAATATTAACGACAGGATTGAAACAGAGAAAAAACAACCGGAATTTATTGTGAATGATGAAATCTCAAAATACCAATCACTCATGATGCATTCCTATGAAACTTATATGAAGGAAAGAGCAGGGGATATTGAAGATATAAAAAATCGCATCATAAGAAATCTTCAGAAGAAAAGATGGGAGTCAAAAATTAAGAATGATATGATTGTCGTAAGCGATAGCCTTACTCCTGCGGATACAATTTTGCTCTCGCGCTCTAATGCAAAAGGCTTTGTCACCGATCACGGCGGATTAACTTCACATGCGGCAATTATTTCTCGTTCATTAAATATTCCCGCGGTTGTGGGCACTCACAATGCAACCAAACATATTGCAGACGGCGATACAATAATTGTTGACGGCTTCCATGGTTACGTTCTAGTTAATCCTAGTGAAGAGCAAATAGATTTCTTCAAAGAAAAAATTGAAAAGTTGGTGGAACTTCAAAAAAGCCTTGCCGAATTGAAAGACCAGCCTGCTAAGACTATTGACGGTAAAGAAATAACTTTACTGGCAAATGTTGATGTAACCGGAGAAATTGATTTGGTAATTACTAACGATGCTAAAGGTATTGGACTTTACAGAACTGAACAAATAATCGAAGAGCTTGGAGAGCTGCCCGGCGAGGATGAACAGGCAAAAATTTATTTGAACTTATCAACAAGAATTTATCCGAAACCTTTAGTTATTAGAGCTTTTGACATTGGCGGAGATAAATTTAAGTTTTTAGATTTTGACGAGCCGAATCCGTTTCTTGGACTACGCGGAATAAGACTTTTGCTGGAGAACCAGAAAATGTTTAAGACTCAAATACGCGCTGTTCTAAAAGGAAGTAAAAATAATAATATTTTATTTATGCTGCCGATGATTTCAACTGTTTTGGAAATCAAACGTTCGTTGGAAATAATTCATGAATGCAAGAACGAACTCAGAAATGAGAAAATATACTTTGATAAAGGACTTAAAATTGGTATAATGATTGAAGTGCCTTCGGCTGCATTATTAACTTTTGAGCTTGCCGGCTATGTTGATTTCTTAAGCATTGGAACAAACGATTTAATCCAATATCTAATAGCTGTTGACCGGGGTAATGATTTAGTTTCCGATTTATATCAGGAATTTCATCCTGCGGTAATACGAACGCTAAGTCATATTGTTAAAGAAGCCAAGAAAGCTAAGAAACCACTAAGCATCTGCGGAGAAATGGCTGCTGATACGCTTGCAATTCCTTTGCTTGTCGGAATTGGTCTAACTAGTTTGAGCCTTGCACCTGCTACTATTCCTTATGCAAAGAGAATTTTGAGGAGTATTTCTTTTGAAAAATCAAAGTTATTAGCGGAAGATTGTCTCGCTTCTGCAACGGTTGATGAAGTTACGGAAAAACTTGAGAAATTTTTT
>JAJYCM010000256.1 GCA_021778375.1 Bacteroidota bacterium | reverse complement strand
AAAGAGATTACTGTGGATTCAGAATCATTCTTCTTTTTTACTAATAAATCCTTGCTTGATGATCAAAGGATTAAACGCTTTTGATACAATTATGACCTTATCGCCCGGTTGAAGTTCTTTTATTTCTTCTTCACAACCAATTACTTTTACGATATTGTTGCCAATTAAGACACTCACTATATAAACCACATCATCTTTTTCAATATTTAGAATTTCACCGGTAAAACGAAATTTACCGCTGATATATTTTTCTTGAAATACATCTTGAACACTTCCCTGCGCAATTATTTTCCCATCAACAATACGAATGACTTTATTAGACATTTTAAATATTTCGGAAATATCATGACTAACAAGGATTGTTGCCAAATTATATTTTCTATGAATTTTTAAAATATAATCCTGAAGTTTACTTCTCATTTCTATATCTAGCGCCGAAAGCGGTTCATCAAGTAAAAGTAGTTTTGGTTTTCTAACAAGCGCTCTTGCCAATGCAACGCGCTGTTTTTGTCCCCCGGAAAGAGTATCCGGTTTTCTCTCAACTAAGTCGCCAATTTCCATGATATCTATAATTTCATTCAGGTAATTTTTATCTTTTTTATCTGCAAGAGCATATTCAAGGTTTCCCATAATATTCATGTTTGGAAAAAGCGCATAGTCCTGGAAAACCAATCCAACTTTTCTTTTCTTAGCAGGGAGCGAAATATTATTCTTTTTATCAAACCAGATTTCATCATCCAATTCAATTCTTCCGTCATCAGGATAAATTAAGCCTGCAATTAAACGAAGTACTGTAGTTTTACCTGCTCCGGAATGTCCTTCAATTGTTAAAAGCTCATTACTGGATAAGGCAAAGTCAATATCAAGGTTAAAGCTTCCTTTATTACTTTTTAGTTTTTTATTTAGCTGAATATGAATCATGTTTTACCGGCGCGAAAATATTTGTGGTTGGTGTAATTAACGGTAAGTAAAATCATAAATGTTATCAGGAATAAAATAAGTGCATATATATTCGCGTTATGATAATTCAAAGATTCTACTTCATCATATATTGCAATTGAAGCAACTCGCGTTTTACCGGGAATATTTCCCCCAATCATTAATACAACACCAAATTCACCGATTGTATGGGCAAAGCTTAATACAATTCCGGTTAGCAATGACGGCTTTATATTAGGTAAGAGTACGTTAAATAAAATCGATAATCTACCCTTCCCAAGTGTTTCTGCCGCCTCATTAAGCGATCTGGGAAGACTTTCAAGCCCGGATTGTAATGGCTGCACCATAAACGGAAGGCTGTATATGAGAGACGCTATAATTAAACCTTCGAACGAAAAAACGAGCCTCACATTAAAAATATTTTGAAGAAACGCTCCCAAAAAATTAGCAGGGGAAAAGGCTACCAAAAGATAAAAACCCAAAACAGAAGGAGGAAGCACAAGCGGCATACTAACTAAAGTATCTATAACTGGCTTTGTCTTGTTGTTGGTAGTTGAAAGCCAGTAGGCTAAGGGAACTGAAACTATTAATAAAATAAATGTTGTTATCCCTGCCAACTCAAAGCTAAGCAATATAGGATTTAGGTCTGTCATTCTAGAGATAGAATTACTTCATTAGTTTTGATTAAGGCTGCTACCTCATCGCCGGGCTTTAAGTCCATATCTTCAACGGCAAATTGAGTGATTATTGAGATCAATTTATCTCCTTTATAATCGAGAATTACTTTACTCAGTAATTCACCGTTTTCAATAGACACAATCCGGCAATTCAATCTATTTTGAAGGCTAATCTTACCCGAAAAGTTTTTTGCTATAGAAACTTCTGTCTCTTTGAAAATTACATTTATTGTCTCACCCTTCTTAAGAAAGGGTGCGCTTTCCGGTGTTTCAATTAATACAGCTTTCAGAATGTCAAGGTTAACCAGTATTTCAGCAATCGATAAATTACCGCTTGTATGAATAGAGTTTATTTTACCGACAAGTTTATTCATCTTAATTAATTTTATATCCGTATTTTTTTAATATACTCTTCACTTGATCTGAAAATAAAAATCTAAAGAAAGCCATTGTCTCATGAGGATGTGTTTTAATGCCTTCTTTTAGCATTACACTACTTTGCATAATCGGATCATATAATTTATTGTCTACATCAATCCATTTACCTTTGTGCATCATTGCAGGCGACAGCACAACGGATTTAGCGCTAAATCCTATATCCGCCGCTTTAGAAATAATAAATTGATTAACAGACGAAATATTTTCGCCATAGACTAATTTATTTTCGACTTTATTTTCCATACCTAGATTTTTTAATACTTGCATCGCAGCTCTGCCATATGGCGCTGTTTTAGGATTTGCAATTGCAATATTTGTTAAGTTCGCATTCAGAATCTCTTGTAAGCCTTTTTTAAGATCCAAATCTTTTCTCATCGTCCATACAACTAATGAGCCTTGAGCATAAACTTTAGGTTTGCCGTTAGTAAATCCATGCTCATACAAATAATCAGGATATTTTGTATCTGCTGAGATAAATACATCGTAAGGCGCTCCCTGTTCAATTTGTGCTGTTATTTGACCTGAAGAGCCTAATATTATTTCTACCTCAATTCCGGTTGATTTTTCAAATGCACTCTTAATATCATTCATTGCATATTGTACATTTGCCGCTACTGCAACGATTATTTTTGGCTTTGCTTGGACGCGTAAACTGAAGAGAATTATTATTATAGATATTAAAAGCGCCTTAAGGACACCCCTTATTACTCCTCCGCCAAACAAAATGGAACAATGTGATGTTGGAGAATTTCCCATCATTCCATTATTCCACCACTCCACTAATCCACCATTCCCATTTTTAGAGGTTTCCTTTATATATTTCATTTTTACGCCTTGAATTAGTTAAATTGTTCAAAATCGACTTTCTTAATTAGAAGAATTGAATAAATCCAATTCTTGTCTTTGAAAATGTTTATTTTTGTTAACATAAAAATAAGTAGAAATTAAGAAAAATTTTTCTATGGCAGAATAATTGATATTTATAAATATCAATTATTAGACCGTAATAATTTACTAGCTGGTCGTAATAATACAATCGAATGTTTTTAATTATCTTAAATAAGTAATGTTACAAATTCCAACAAATAAACCTAAAAATTCTAAAGTCGAAGAGGTAAGAAAAGAACCGGTTAATAATATTAGTTTAGGGCAAAATAAAAAGATAAGCAGAAAACAATTCTTTCAAAGAATAGGCTTAATCTCTTTACTGCCTTTGGCTGGAATTTGGTTTTCGACTGCCGAGCGGACAAAGATTCGAGAAAGACAACTAAAGAAAATTAATATCCCGTCAAATGTTCCTTTCGGAGTATCTTTTTTTGGCTCAGTCATAGTTTCTAAAAATGACGAACATACAAATATTTTTTCTGCAAAATGCACCCACCTTGGATGCATGATTAATAAATCTGAAGACGGCGCGCTGGTTTGCCCGTGCCACGGTTCAAGATTTTCTGCTAACGGAAAAGTTATAAAAGGACCTGCAGATAAATCACTTGAAAAACTACCTTACAAAACTAATCCAAGGACCGGAGAAATTACGGTTGAAGTACTGGTATAAAAAATCGAAGTCTGATGATACAAATGAGCGGTACGCTAAAGTTCTTAATTTTACGTACGGACAAATTTCTTTTGCTGCCTTTTTAATTGCAGCGGTTTCAGGAGTATTCTTAGCAATTCCTTTCGATATAAAAAATCCTGTTGATTCATTAAGTTATATGCTGCTTACAAATCCAGGAGGTGTGTTCTTTAGGAATATACATTACTGGAGTGCGCAGCTATTTTTAATTTTCTCTATCCTTCACATTTATGATCATCTAAAAAAATCTACAGAGAAGGAAATAAAAGAAGGCGTTTGGCTTCGACTTACATTCTCGCTAATTGTAATATTTTTTGTAATGCTGTCCGGCTTTATAATAAAAGCCGATGCAGATAGTATACAAGCTAAACGAATTATTACATCTCTGATAGATCTTATTCCCTTTATTGGAAAAGAATTATCTGTCTCATTATTCGGACCGGCTAATAATTATCAGATACTTTATGTCCATCATATCGCTACTGCAACAATATTCCTATTGCTAATAATAATTGAACACGCAAAGTCTATCTGGCCAAAGCTAAGATTGGTATTATACTTACTCCCAATTTTAATTTTTGTAGGTTATCTTTTCCCTCCTGGCCTA
>JAJYCM010000255.1 GCA_021778375.1 Bacteroidota bacterium | reverse complement strand
ACGGTAAAATTACTGCATTCGGTGAACCTGAAGAAATTATAGGTAATGATGAAGTAAGAAGAACTTATATGGGAATATAAAAAAGCTATGAAAACACAACTAACAAATAGCACTAAGCCAAATTCTCTTTTACCCATCATAGAAAAAAGAATAAGAGAGTTATTTGGTGAAAGAGTATTAAAAATTATTCTTTACGGTTCTTATGCTCGGGGCGACTATAACGAAGAGTCGGATATTGATATTATGGTTATTGTTAATGATGAGAATCTAGAACCATATAAAAAGAAAAGGGCAGAATTAACAACTTATTATCTTGACAAAGAAAATATTCTTTTGTCAATAATAATAGAGAAAGCGAGTATTGCTGAAAGGTACAAAAATCATTCTCCTTTTCTTATCAATGTAAATAATGAAGGTATTGTTCTATATGGATGATCAGACAATCGAACTGGCAAAGTACCGGAAAGAGAAAGCTGAAGAGGAGCTGAAAGCGGCAAAATATTTGTATGAAAAGGACATTATTAAATCCTGTCTTAGCAGTTCATATTATTCAATTTTCCATTCGGCAAGAGCGTTGCTTGTGTTTAAGAAGTTAGATAGTAAGAAACATTCCGGTGTTATCGCATTATTTAATAAAGAATATATTAAGACCGGCTTGATTAACGAAAAGGCAAAAGATATACTATCTAAAGCATTTTATATTAGAATTGAGAGCGATTATAAAGATTTCTATGTTGCCAGCAAAGAAGAGGCACAAGAACAAATTGATAACGCAGAATTTTTTCTAAATGAAATCTTAAACTTTATTAGGCAGCACTATAATGTTGAATTGTAATTTGCTAAAGTGCTCACTGTGAAATTGGCAAATTACTCATTTAACAAATTATTCCTTCTCTTGATCTCCTTTTTTATTCTTTTATCTTGATTTATCCCCCATTTCTTTTTTATTTCACAAAGTAGTGAATTGCCTTTCTATACAAGTTCTGCTATTTTTATTAATAAAAAATTGAAACCAATCGAGGCAATAATGAAAAAGCTTTTTCTAATTCTTACATTACTTCCTATTATATTAATCGCCCAAACAAGACGTCCCATTACCGTAGAAGATTTATGGGCAATGAAAAGAATAGACCAGCTTGTGCTTTCACCTGACGGTAGTACAATCGCTTTCTCCGTTAATACTTACAATCTTGATGCAAACAAGGGAAAGTCAGAAATATATTTAGTGAATGTGGATGGCTCTAATATGCATCCGTTGAATAACTCGGACAAGTCCGAAAGTGATCCAAGATTTTCACCGGATGGGAAAAAGATAGCTTATATCGAAAATGACCAGGTAATGGATTGTAATCTTGATGGATCGGGAAATCAGCAAATTACCGACTTATATACCGGCGTAACAGATTTCAAATGGTCAAATGACGGAAGCAAAATCCTTTTAACCTCTTCCGTCTATGCAGACTGCCCGGATCAAGCTTGCAATAAAAATAAAGATGAAGAAAAAAAAGCAGAAAAATATGACGCAAGAATTATTACTCACTTAATGTTTCGCCATTGGAATGAATGGCTTAACGGCAAACGAAGTCATTTGTTCCTGTTTGATATAGCAGCAAAGAAATATATCGACCTTAATTATTTAATGCATAACGATGTTCCGCCCCTTGACTTAGGCAGTGCAAATGACTTTAATTTCTCTCCCGGCGGCAAAGAAATAGCATACACAATGAATCTCAACAGCGTAGTAGCAAACAGCACTAACAACGATGTGTTCACTGTAAACATGAATGACGTTAAAGCTGATTCAAAAATTCCCGCAAAGAAAATCTCCGTAAGCTTGGGAAATGATAATCAGCCGGTTTATTCACCTGACGGGAAATATATTGCTTTTGCATCTATGCTTGTTCCCGGACATGAGTCGGATAAACAATGTCTGGTCCTTTATGACCGTGCATCTGGAAAGCTAAAAAACCTTACAGAAAAATATGATCGCTCGGTTGAAGAAATTGTTTGGTCTCCTGATTCTAAATCAATCTATTTTACTGCCAACAACGAAATCTTTAACTCTATTTATAAGATTGATATTGAAACCGGTAAAGTTTCTTTACTGCTAAAGGAACATAGCAATGCAGATGTAGCAGTTTCACCCGATGGCAAAACAATATACTTTAAGCAGCAGCGCGCTGAACTTCCATACGAAATATTTGCGATGAATAATGACGGAAGCAACGTGCATCAGATTACCTTTATTAATAAAGATCTTTTATCTAAGCTTGAACTAAATCCTGTAGAAACATTCTGGTCAATGGGAGCAGATGGTAAAAGGATAGAGTCGATATTAGTAAAGCCTCCATTCTTTGATTCTACAAAGACATATCCAATGATATTCTTAATTCATGGTGGACCGCAGGATAACTGGCAGGACGAATTTCATTACCGTTGGAACTTAAATCTATTTGCTTCCAAAGGATATGTAGTTGTTGCCCCTAATCCAACCGGAAGTACCGGCTACGGGCAAAAATTCACAAATGATATATCACGTAATTGGGGAGGAAGACCTTATATAGATTTAATGGACGCCTGCGACTATGCTATAAAACATTTTAAGTTCATTGACCCCAAAAATACTTTTGCTGCCGGCGCTTCATACGGCGGCTATATGATTGACTGGCTTGAAGGTCACACTGCCCGATTTAATGCAATGGTCTCTCACGACGGCGTTTTTAATACTATAAGTATGTGGGGAACAACTGAAGAGCTCTGGTTCCCGAACTGGGAGTTTGGCGGAACACCGTATACCAATCGTGCCTTGTATGAGAAATGGAATCCGGAAAGATTTATTCAGAATGCTAAAACACCTTTGCTAATAGTTGAAGGAGCACATGATTACCGTGTACCAGAAGAACAAGCTTTCCAGCTTTTCACTTCGCTCCAAACACTTGGTGTTGAAAGCAAGCTGTTATATTTCAATAATGAATTCCATTTTGTAGTTAAACCGCAGGATTCGAAGCTTTGGTGGGATACAGTTTTTGATTGGTTCCAACAACATAAAAAATAAAAATCCGGAAGGGTTCTGACTATGGAAAATAAGAAGTATAAACTCGATGACTTTACTGAGCTTTCAGAATTAGATTTTGGCGGTACTACCGAAAGCGAGGTAACTAAGAACATAGGCTATGTCGAAAATAATCTTTGGGAAAAACTTGCGAAGGTCAAAAAGAAAATATCATTTGCAAGAGACGTTCTGGCTCTTTACAAATATATGCGCGACCCTGCAGTCGCCTGGTATAAAAAATCAGTAGTAGTTGCAGGATTGATATATTTTATTACGCCAATAGATGCAATCCCGGATTTTATACCTGTAGTCGGGTTTCTTGATGATCTCGGAATAATTGCAGCATTAACAAAATATTTAGGGCGTGAACTTGTGCCTTATTACTAACTGATAAATAATGAGAAACCTCCGGGGTTTTCCTAAACCTCGGAGGTTTTACACACCGCTACCATTTTATTTGAAATTGTTTGCGTAACATGAGTTACTAAATTGTATGAAAGAAAATATTCTAAATGAATTATAAATTAATAAAGAGCGATGTTCTTTTTAAAGGCAGAGTGTTTGATCTTCAAGTAGATGAAATTGAATACGACAGTGGAAATAAAGGAATTAGAGAAATAGCAGTTCATTATGGCGGAGCCGTTGTAGTTCCAATAACAAATGAAGGTAAAATTATTTTCGTTAAGCAGTTCCGCTATCCACTGCAAAAAACTTTACTCGAACTACCAGCGGGAAAATTAGATAAGAATGAAGACCCCCGGATTTGTGCAACAAGAGAATTAGAAGAAGAAACAGGCTTCAAAGCAAAAACCATTATAAAGCTTGGGGCAATTTGCACTACCCCCGGTTTTTGTACTGAGATACTTCATATATTTTTAGCTAAGGAGTTAACAGCAGGCGATCATAACCGCGAAGAAGGAGAGTACGGAATGGAAATCTATGAGTTTACCATTGATGAAATAGAACAGAAAATTTCCTCAGGCGAAATTTACGATGCCAAAACTATCTGCGGCATCCATCTTGCAAAAAGCTATTTGAAGTAGGAAAGATATCCGTAATGAAACATTTATCGGTTTATCAAAATATCAACGATTTATGATTAAATCACTTGAAGTAAAAGATTACGCATTAATTGAGCATGTCAACGTTGAGTTTGGCACCGGCTTGAATATAATCACCGGCGA
>JAJYCM010000254.1 GCA_021778375.1 Bacteroidota bacterium | reverse complement strand
AAAAGTACAGGAAGTGCCGCAATCGGAGACAACCCCATTCTACCCCCGATCGCCTTATGGCGTTGCAAAACTTTATGGATACTGGATAATTGTGAACTACCGTGAGGCATATAATATTTTTGCCTGTAATGGAATTTTGTTTAATCACGAATCCCCGAGACGCGGTGAAACTTTTGTCACCAGAAAAATTACACGTGCCGCTTCAAAAATTATAGCTGGTCTTCAATCTACTGTCGCGCTTGGAAATATGGATGCAAAACGGGATTGGGGTTTTGCACCTGAATTTTGCGAAGGAATGTGGAAAATTCTTCAACAAGAAACTGCTGAAGATTTTGTTCTTGCTACCGGTGAAACGCATACAGTTCGTGAATTTACCGAACTGACATTTAGAGAGGTAGGAATTGAGATTGAGTGGTCCGGTAAAGAAGAAAATGAAAAGGGATTGATTAAAAAGATTGACATGGAGAAAGCAAAAAATTTAATTGGTTATGGCGATAACCCATCTAAATATAAATTTAATTTTAGTGACATCTTAAAACCAGGCAAAACTGTTGTGGTTATTGATCCAAATTATTACCGCCCGACGGAGGTGGAGTTACTTATCGGAAACCCTGCAAAAGCAGAAAAGATTCTCGGCTGGAAAGCCAAAACCAAATTTGACGAATTGGTGAAGCTAATGATAAAGTCAGATCTTGATAAGGTTCTTCAGAGAGGTTATTAGATTTATCTGATAGCTTAGAAAAAGATTTTCATTTTCTATTTACTAAAATTACTCCGGCTGTAATTATCAATCCGCTCAGAATTATTGTCAAGGTTATGGTTTCGCTTAAAATAAACCACGCTGACAAAACTGTAACGAATGGTTCGAGATATAAAAAGGACCCTACTTTTGTTGCTTCAAGTTCCTTTAATGATTTTGCCCACAGGACATAAGCAATACCTGAACAGAAAATTCCAAGAAATAAGATAGAAACCCATCCTATTAAAGAAAGATGAATTACTGCATTTATTGATTGCCGAGTTACCGTAAATGGCGAAATAAATACTGCCATCATTATAAATAAAAAAAGGATTGTCATCATTGGCGGATATTTTAGACTAATCTTCTTATTTACTAGTGAATAAACACTCCAAGTAAATGCACTTGCAAGTACCATCAAATCTCCTTTCTGTTCAATAAATTTAATATTTGACATATTGCTTCTGCTTACAAGAAGGATTAGCCCTGAAAATGCTACAATTATTCCGATAATTTTTGTTTTGCTAAGTTTTTCCTTAAAAAATATTATGCTTAGGATTGCCATAAACACCGGTGTGACTCCAACGATCCAGCCCGTACTTGCCGCCGATGTATATTCCAAACCCGTAACTTGAATCCAAAGATGAAAAACCGCAATAAGCGCTAAAATAAAAATTGCTCCATGGTTTTTTAGGTTTAGGGTAAAATCTTTTTTGGTGTAAATTGCAAAAATTACGAGTAAGGCGATGCCAAATATAAGACGAAGAAGAATTATTGTTTGTGGATTTAGTTCCCGTAATGCAAGCTTAGTTGCAATGAAAGAATTTCCCCATAAGATAACAGCAAAGAGTGGTTCCCAAAATTGGAGAAGTTTTTTTTTCATTAATTTACTGATATCAAACTATTTAGATTTTTTTGTCTTTTTTGCCGATGAATATTTTTCAATTTCATAGTTGATCATTTTTTCAGGCATTTCAGTTTTTACTATCTCTACTCCTGAGGTGGTATAAAATTGTGTTGCAAGCGTGTCATGAAAATCCGAAAAAACAACCACACGGACTATACCTGCAGCTATCAAGGCTTTTGCGCAGGTTGTGCAGGACATGTTTGTAATATATGCTGTAGCGCCTTTTAAGGTCACTCCGTGAATTGCCGCCTGAGTAAGCGCATTCATCTCAGCATGATTTGTTCTTACGCAGTGATTATCTACAACTAAACAACCAATATCTTCACAATGCGGATGCCCGGGCAAGGAGCCATTATAACCTGTTGCCAACACAAATTTATCTTTTACAAATACACATCCGCAATGCATTCGCGGGCAAGTCGATCTTTCAGAGGCGAGCATGGCAAGCTTCAGAAAATATTCGTCCCACGATGGCCGTTTCATTTTATTCATATAATTTTATTTGCTCCAATCTTTCTTTAGCATTGAATACACAAAAAGATCAACATACTTATCATATAGGTACTGTCCCTCTTTTTCAATTCCCTCAAAGTAAAAATTTAATTTTTGTGGAATTGCCTGACTCTTTTTATTTCCTTCGGCACATTTAATGGTAATTCTGTTTAAACCGGCATCATAAAAGGCGTAATTTATAAGTGCCTTGCATGACCTGGTCATCACCCCTTTCCCTTGAAACTCTTCACCAAGCCAATAACCTATCTCAGCCTTCTTGTTTAGACGATCTCCATTATGTACATCGATCAGCCCTGCTAACAAATTATTATACCATATTTCCATAACATATCGGCTGGAATACATATCATGTTCGGACATTGCAAAAATGTAGTTGATAGTATCCATAACACTCCTTGTTCCTTCTACAAAGCTCAACCACTCACCGAGATAACTACGGTTTGTATCAATCAATCTGTACAATGCATCTGAACTTGACATTTCAAGATCCATTAGTGTAATTTCTGTATCTACGACAATCATAATTATTAAGAATAAATATTAGTTAAAAAATAATGAAGATACTATTTTGTAAATGTAAATAGTTAACAAAAATAAAAGTTACAGGTAATCTTAATGTCTCAAATGCAAAATAATAAAATCTATATATAATTCATTAGGAAGACTAATGATATAATACAAATCAAATATATACTTAATTTAAGCACAAACTGAAAGAAAGTCCTTGCTGTTAATCGGCTCTTATTGTTATTATTATATTACAAAATTATAAATTCATTTTTAGGTTGATTATGAAAACAAATCTGACGGCTATCATTATGTTATCACTTTTCATTTCTGCTATAATTATTCCTCAGACGAAATTAAAATATCCACTCACTAGAAAGGACAATGTTAAAGATAATTACTTTGGTACTATTGTTCCCGATCCATATCGCTGGCTTGAAGACGACACTGCTTCAGCTGTTAAGGAGTGGGTCAGGGAAGAAAACAAAGTTACTTTCAGCTATCTTGATAAAATTCCTTACCGGGAGAAAATTAAGGCAAGACTTGAAAAGCTATGGAACTATCCGAAATATTCTGCACCGTTCAAGGCGGGTAAGAACTATTTCTTTTTTAAGAATGACGGACTTCAAAATCAAGCTGTTCTTTATATCCAAGACGGGCTTAATGCGAAACCGAAAGTTTTCTTAGACCCAAATAAACTTTCAAAGGATGGAACTGTTTCGCTTTCTGCATATGCTCCTTCAAAAGATGGAAAATATTTTGCATATGGTACTGCTTCTGGCGGCTCAGACTGGAATGAATTTCACGTTATGGATGTTGCAACAAAAAAAGTTTTAAGTGATGAGCTTAAATGGATAAAGTTTTCCGGGATTGCATGGTTTAAGGACGGTTTCTTTTATAGCCGTTATCCTACTCCGGCAAAGGGCGAAGAATTAACATCTAAAAATGAATATCATAAAGTATATTACCATAAACTAGGAACAGAACAGTCGAGCGACAGCCTGATATATGAGAATCCGTCCCAGCCTAAGTTAACGGTAGGCGCTCAGACGACTGAGGACGAGAGATTTTTAATCCTTTATCTTTCGACTGGAACAAGCAATAATGCACTCTATGTTCAAAACTTAGAGAAGCCTGGTTCACCGATGTTAAAAGTTATTGATAATTATGATCATAATTACAGTGTTGTTGATAATATTGGAGATAAGCTTTTAATTCTAACCGATAAAAATGCCCCTAAGTATAAGTTAGTCCTTATTGATCCTGAAAATCCAGGTGAAACAAACTGGCAAACTATTATTCCCGAAAAGAATGATGTGCTTCAGTCTGTTTCCGTTATCGGCGGAAAGTTAATTGCAATCTATATGAAGGACGCCAGCAATAGGATGTTTATGTATAACCTTTCCGGCAATAATGAAGAAGAAATAAAATTACCTGTGCTCGGGACAATTGAAAGTTTAAGTGGAAAGAGAAATGATAATATTGCTTTTTATGATTTTACATCATTCACATTTCCCCCGACAATTTATGAGCTAAATGTAAAAGATAACTCTTCTACCATTTTCCGTAAACCAGA
>JAJYCM010000253.1 GCA_021778375.1 Bacteroidota bacterium | reverse complement strand
ATTCTTTATAACAAATGGCATAAATGCTATTTCTCTCTCTGGTTGACGGACAAAAAATAAAAAATAGAAAGGATGTTTATGCCTCTTAAAAGCAATCAAGTGGTATCCATAGGTTATACACTTACTGATGAAGATGGTAATGTTATTGATTCGGCTACTCATGTTAATCCATTTTCTTTCCTGAGCGGAAAAAATCAAATACTTCCTGCACTCGAGGAAAAACTTGGCGAAATGATTATTGGCAGTAAAAAGATTGTTGTACTTTCACCCGAAAACGGATACGGTGTATATGACGAAATGGCACTGCAGGTTGTTGATAGGTCTGAATTCCCGGCAGAGACGCAGCTTGAAGAGGGCATGGGCTTTGTGGCAGATACACCCGAAGGCGGACAGATGCCGTTTACAATAAAGAAAATTGACGGTGAAAATATTACATTGGATTTCAATCACCCACTTGCTGGTAAAACGCTCACGTTTGATGTCGAACTAATTAATCTACGCGAAGCTACAACTGAAGAACTATCACATGGACACATTCACGGTGCCGGTGGACATCATCACTAAAATTAAATACATATTATTTGCATTGCCGGACTAGTTCCGGCATTTTTTCCCCCGGGTAGCAAGCCTAAATTAGCCTTTAAAACACATCAAAATACTTTTGCATTTATACTTTGAAATGAACAAGGTGTTTTTATAAAATTATCACTGTATTTTTGAATAGTAATACATTACACTAAGTCACAAGTTCAGGATCAAATTCAAGAAAAAAGCAAAGGTTTATTTGCAGGAAGTTGTATTATTAACAACACATCCATGAGACGTAACGTTAGAGTAAATAAACAAAAATGTTATGTTGGTACTAAATCTTTTTGGAAAGATTTGTAATTTAACGCCGGCAAATTATATCGATACAGTTTTACCAAAAATTGAAGAGAAATAGAATTGACTAATTTTTATCGCCAATTACTCAAATACGGAAATAGAAAGTTTTTAGTTCTTACGTTAATTCTTTTTCTTCTGCCATCATCAATGGATATTGCTCAATCTAATTGGAGTGAGATGCAAAGCGCTCATTTCAAGGTTATTTATAAAGAGCCTTATGCATATTTAGCGCCTCATATTTTGCTTTCAGCAGAGAATGCATTGAAACCTCTTATGAAGATTTTTGATTATAAGCCCACTTCAAAAATTCTTATAATAGCTTATGATTATACTGACTACGGTTTCGGCGCAGCTACAACAGTTCCTGAAAATGAAATTCAACTTGAAATAGAACCGTTTGAACCTGGCTATGAAAACGTATTATATACCGAAAGGATTCAATGGACTCTTAGCCACGAGCTTGTTCATATAGTTGTAAATGATAAAGCATCAAACACAGAAAAATTTCTTCGTTCTATTTTTGGTAAAGTTGCACCCGAACAAATTGAGCCGCTGACAGTTTTGTACAGCTTATTGACTAATCATAACCGTTATACTCCACGCTGGCATCAGGAATCAATAGCCGTTTTTTTTGAAACTTGGTTTAACGGCGGCTTTGGTAGAGTACTGGGTAGCTTCGATGAAATGTATTTCAGAACGCTTACATTAGAAGACAAGGCCTTTCCGTCAGCGGCTGATCTTGAAGAGCTATCTAATACTTCATATTTGCTTGGATCAATTTATTACCTCTATGGCACTAGATTCGCGGCATACCTTGCGCTGCAATACGGGCCTGCAAAGTTAATCTCGTGGTTTAATACTTTGCCTTCAGAATTTTACGATAGTTATACTGGAAAGTTTAATAAAACATTCAGAGTCGGATTTGATAAACTCTGGGATGAAGCATTCGGGACGAGTTTCAATAATGACTGGAAAAGCTTTATTGCCTACGAAGAAGGATTTCAAGAAAAGAATCTAAAAAAGTTAAAATCTGATTCCGTAACTGTTATTAGAAAAATTACAACTAAACCATTCGGCTGGGTAACGCAGCCCTTCTTAAATTCACATACTGGAGATATTTATTTCGGATATAACAAACCGGGAAGTTTGGCTTCACTTCAGCAACTAAATATTAATACTTCTAAGTCGAAAAATCTATTTACACTCCCAACGCCAAGCTTATTGCAAGTCTCTTCCATAGCTTATGATGATAACCTGGGATTACTTTTTTACACAACAAATAATAATGAACTCTACCGGGATATTTGGGCGGCGGATCTTGCAACAGGAAAACAAAAAGAATTATTCAAAGATTATCGCACGGGGGATATTACAGTCTCATCGGTGACGCACGAACTTTGGGGGGTTCAGCATGATGCAGGTTATGCATCATTAATGTATTCTGCGTATCCATATAGGAAATTAACACCCGTAATCAATTTTGGCTCGGTAGACAATGTGTTTAATCTTTCAGCAAGTCCATCGGGCAAATACCTTGCTGCCGTACTGCACCGTGCAAGCGGCGAGCAGTCTATAATACTTGTAAATACTGCAGATCTGAAAAAGACAGGAAAATTTCAATTCGAAACTTTAAGCGATAAAGGTTCTCCCGAAAACCCATCGTGGAGCCCGAATGAAAAGTATCTCTTTTGGGACGCCTATACCAACGGCGTTTCGAATTTATATAGATACAACTTAGAAACGTCGACAGTGGAAGCTTTGTCGAATACTTTAACTGGCTTGTTCAGACCAGTATATCTAAGCGCTGATTCTCTATTTGCATTTCAATTCAGTACAGACGGATTCATACCGGTGGTTGTCCCGAATAAGCCGGCAGAAGGTTTACCAGCTATAAATTACTACGGTGAACAAATATTAGTTCATTATCCTTCGCTTACAAACTTGATGTTGAAACCGGTAAATAAATTTTCAGACTCTTCGGGTTTATCCAAAGAAAAGACATATAATGGCTTATCAAACTTGAAAATTCAAACCTTTATTCCTGTCGTAACGGGCTTCCAATCCGAGAAGGTTTTCGGATTCTATACTCATATAGCCGATCCAATTTCATATCACGATTTAACGATGGAGTTTGGTGTCTCTCCTCTTAAGAGTAATCAGGGATTACCTAGATATCATTTCAGAGGTAAGTATCAATTTAAAAAAGAAATAGAACTTGACTACGATTACAACGCATCCGATTTTTATGATCTATTTAACGATAGAAAAAGGGGAATGATTGGCACAAAAGTAACTTTGGCAGATACTTATTATTGGGTTTACGACAATCCTTTGAAAGTTAAGCAAAAAACAGAAATAGATTATTATGGAGGGATAAAATCGATAAACGACAACTTAATAAAAGTTTCGCAAGCTGACTTTACCGTTGTCCAATCTAATTTAAATTCCAAGAACCTCCGTAGAAGTATAGGCAGCGTTGACTATGAAGCTGGTAATGAATTTAATCTTACTGTTATTGGCTTCGGCGCGGGATCCAAAATTCTTCACGCAGCGGGAGAAGCATACGGAGAATGGGATAATTACTCAACATTTCTTTTTCCTCATAATATATTCCATCTAAAACTTGCTGCAGGCTACGTTCAAAAGAATAATAATTTGGATCAAGCACATTTCTTTTTCGGCGGTTTCGGTAATCGGTACGTTGAAGATTCTCCGGTTAAACAATATAGAGATGTATTAAGATTCCCGGGTATTCCGATTTACAGTTTGTTAAGTGATAAGTTTGGTAAATTGCTAATAGAAGAAAACTTCCCCCCTGTAAGGTTTTATAATGTAAGCATAGGAGAACAATTTCTTAATTACATAGATATGTCGATTTATTCAGAAAATCTATTTACGAAATCAGATAAATATAAAAATTATACTGATGCAGGCGGTCAAATAAATTTTGTATTCAGGCACTGGTTCAATTTGGAATCAACCTTGTCGGCAGGAATTGCTAAAGCATGGTATGGGAAAACAAATTCATGGGACTGGTTCTTATCAATTAAACTGCTGCAAAACCTATTTTAGAATGAGAATAAATTAAAATTAATTTGAGACGAAACCATGCGGTAAACCAATAGATTATTAAGATATTATTGCCTATTTCAAGGCGTAATAATAATTTTTAATTTATTCGTAAAACATTATATTAACTATTAAATGAAAACAATTTTTTCACGGTAAAATGTAATGAAATTTTCAGAATTCAAGAAAAACGTTGACAGCGCCTCTTCAGGTAGAGTGAACTTCGATGAATCATCATCCAAGCTAAAAAACCTTGAAGTCATTTTAGATATCGTTAAAATAATCAATCACACTTTGATTCTTGAAG
>JAJYCM010000020.1 GCA_021778375.1 Bacteroidota bacterium | reverse complement strand
GATATTTTTGAAGGTTTTATGTGGGCTCGGGAGGACTTGAACCTTCGACCCGCTGATTATGAGAAAGGCGGAATCTTAAGAATTTTGATAAAAAAATCATATATTTTTTAGAGAAAATTCACTTTAGCTGTTACCTTTTTTTCCATTCTTTAATGATAATGAAATTTCAAAAGGCACTTTTTTATTAAGCACAACTTGTTTATAAAATAAAGTAATTGCCTGTGATGGTTTTAATCCCAACTTCTTTAATATATTTTCAGCGTCATCCTTTAAGTCAGGTTCAACCCTTGCTCTAATCATTGCTGTTTTTGTAGCCATATAATAACTCAAATGTTCTTTACTAATGTACCTCTTTTGGGATACAAATACAAATACTATTATTATAAATTTTAATGAAGTACGAAAGATGTTTTTTGTGTCTTTAAAATTCGATTATCAGTACTAATTACGTTAATTTAATTGACAAATTTTCGAATAAGTTATTACATCATCTTGTAAAGGCGATGAATGAATATATTTTTAAAGTTTCCAGGCCACTTGATCAAGAAGTGATTACGTTTTTGTAATGAGCTCACGCAATTGCTGCACAAAATGTTCGAATGATATATTAGATGAATTTTATCCTATTATTTTCCCTCCTTTGATTCCATATCCTTTGTGTGGAACAATATATTTCGCTGTTTACTTATGCCATTTAATCCCAAATATCAATTTGTAAATAAAGATGGACAATCAATTTTAAAAACAGAAAATGAAGCAGATTGGGGAAAATGGTATCTAGAAAACATTCTATTTCAAAAGTACCAATAGTAATAAAAAAACATCAATGATTTTATCAGATAATATAAACCACCTCCTAAAAAATCAAAGGTTACTCAAAGAATTTACTGTGAGTAAATATTCTCGTTTATTATAACTGTGTTTATCAACAGCCCGCAATTAATTACTAGTTCCCTATTCGTATTCTGATTGTTGGCGCTTACCCTTGGATATATCTGCGTAATAAATCCTAAAAATTTATGCTTCTTATCCTTTCTGTCCATCTTAATCGAAAGGATATCATATTTTTTCAAAACCGTCTGCCAATAATCCACTATTTTTAAGTTGGATTGCGTTAAGCCTGTTGAATTTGCAATTGAAGGATTTAACACTATCTGCGCTGTCGCTACCGGATTCTTCTTACTTCGCCAAACGTCCACGCTCTGTATAAACGGACTTATATCCACATTTGTAGTCGTATAAAAAACTATCTCCGGTTGCACGGTTCTCTGGTTCAATTTAACCCCACACTATCTTGCTGTTTTGTAAATCTCTCATCGTAGAATCCGTAATATTGTAAAAGTGTAGATGTATCGGGCCGCCTTCGGTTAGTGAACCCTCTTTCATCTCCCTTAGAGTGTTTGCAAGCATCCCAATTGTTTCCGTTATTTGGCTGTCTGGTGCCGGCTGCCTCTCTTCTATCATCCCAATTCCGTGTCTTTTTAGCATCTTCTCTGTGTTCTCGTCATTCTCTTTTACTTTTCTCATGAGGGATTCTCGGTCAAAAAACTTCGGCGGCTCTTTCATTATTTCTCTTTCTGATTTCTGTGGCATGCCTATATCTCTATGTTTACTTAACCAATCACCAACGGCATATACACCCAATTCCCAATTACCATAATTCATTATATGCCCCGAATCGTCATTTCCTACATTGCCGGGGTTATATGTCCTTGCACCCAATCCCTTTGTCCCGAATGCGCTGTCCTGTTGCATCAACGCTGCTATTATCTCCGGCTTTACGTTATATTCCTTTGCCGCCGAAAATATCATTTCACCGGATATCGGTGAACCCTTAGCAATATTATGTATGTATTTGTCTGCATCTTTCGCATTTTCGAACTTTAAACCCTTCATAATGCTTTTAATTGCCTCTTCATGGTGTGGATCTGTCGCATAAGGTCCTATATTAAATCCGCCAATTGACTGTCGTACATCATAAAGTTTTTTATTGTCGCTTTCTACCTGTTGAATTTTTACATCTCTTTCAGTATTAACGGCTTTTTGTCTTTCTTGGATGCGTTGCTCACTTACTCCCATCGCTTCATAATTAACACCCGTTACTTTGCCGTTAATCCAGTTGATCTCAGTATATTTTTTCTTTAATGCCGCCTTCTCATAAGCCCCTAGTATATCGCCGCCGTTCTTTTTCAGATCTTCAATCTGCTTATCGGTTAATACATCGCCTACCTTATACCCCGTCTCTGCGAATACAGCATCGTAATTTTTGTTCTTATATGTCTCGTTAACCTGCTCTTTGGTTGTATATATTCCCTGGTCGTTTAAATATTTTTCAAAAGAACCAAACGCCTTTCCCATCATATCTATTATTTTCTGCTCGGTAGTTGCCGATTCCAGCCACCTCTGCTGAACTTGTGTCATCTCCAATTGCCAGGCAAGGGATTTCTCCTTCCAACTTTCTCCTATTTCTATCAGTATCCGGCTCATCTTAGTTTGCGTATCCTCAAAGTCGGTTACGTTCTTTTTTGCCTGCCCAAACATCTCCCCCGTTAGTTTTGTTATTTCTTCCGGTGTCTTATGTTCCGTCTGCCATTCATCTATTTTCTTTTTAAACCCTTCCGGAGTGATCGTAACCATCGTTGTTGGTTGCTGCAATTCTTTGATTATATTCTCATCTTTAACAACCTTTCCGTTGGCGTCAACAAATTGGTCATTTCCATTTTTGTAATATTTGTTCTTCTCTTTGTCCTCGTAATAGTATTTTCCTTCCTTGTCTTTTGCATATTCCGGCACCTGTATATTCTGTCCTGCAAACAAATGAGCTAACGGACTTAAGAAGCCTGCTGGTACGTTCATATTTTCAAGTTGTGAATTTAAGGTCCAATACATTTTTTCATAGTTTCCCCCGCTATACTGATTGATTGAATAATCCATGAAACGAGATAGGTTATCTTTGGAAAATATTCCCCCTTTCATTCTTTCGTTGATATCTATAAGATCATTGGTTCCATATGCCTGGTATAAGAAAGCTTCTGCAGCTTGTGAATTTGGTTTTCCCAATCCCTGGAGAATATTCATTGTTTGCCCACCCAATACGCTCATCTGTCCAAATGGAGTATTTCCGAACAACATCTCCGGAAGATTGGCAAAAGCCATAGCCCGCCTGCTGTCGGCGTTAACGTTCAGCCTTAGCATATCCATATTCAAATCTTTTATGGCAGATAGCACATCTATTATTCTCTTTGCGTCTGCATCCTCGCCGAAAAGCTTCTGCGTCACCTGCTTTCCTTCTTGCAGTGTGGCGACATCATAATTCTGCCCTGTAAATCTGGTAAACATATTCAACCCGAATACATCTTCTGGATTTAGCCCTTCTGCTCTAGCGAATGTTAACTGCTCACCGAATAAATCTCCGTTATACCTTCCAAGTGCCTCTCCCATCGTTCCCCTGTAGGCTAGCCTCTGCTCAAGTGTATAGCCTAATGCGTCCAAGTTGTCGTTCCTTAAGTTTGCCCCGAATCTTGCTGAAAGCGCGGTTGCCGGAATTTCATAAGCGCGGGTACGTTCTACGTCGGAGTTGATTCCTGTATAAGATTGACTTAAAAACTTCAAATCCGCTTCGGTCATTGCCTTTTGGGGAATATTAAAATACTCCGCTATGCGATCTCCAACTATGCCGCCAAATTGCGCCCCTAATGTTGCGCCCCAAAACCCGCCCGCTACACCTCCGATTAGGCCGCCTGCAGCCAAGCCAATACCCGAATATAACCTTGATCTTTGTTGAGTTTCCTTATAAAGTTCATATTGTAATCGTTCGGAGTACATGCCTATTGGGCTCGTAAGATCGAAAGAAGAGATATCCTTTGCCTCAATCTGCTGCCCCGTCATTATCATTTTGCCAATCTGATTAGCTGCCACACCTCCTAATGCAAACCATCCCGCTTGTTTGATTGTATCAAAGAACGACATTGTTGCCGTTTCGGCATCATTAACCTGCGTGTGATATCCCTTGATGGATTCACCCATCTCCTTGTAGCTTTTTGAAATATCTTCCGCCCCATCCTTTACCGCACTTCTCAATGTAGTTAAATATTCTTTTTGATCAGGCTTTAGCTGGTCCCCAAATTTTTCTATGTACGGGTCAAGCTGACCTCCAATATATTCGTTTTCTTCACCACCGATTCTAGTAAACCTTCTTTGCCATTTTCTTACCTGCGCCTTAGTCAGCCCCCCAATTTCTTCCTCCTCAAGATAGTCATTCAATTGCTCTTGCGCTCGATTATTCATCTGTTTGGTAGCAGCCGCCATAGAACGCTGTACTTTTTCTAGTTCCTTTTGTGCGTCCTCTGGCAAGCCCGAAAAGAACTCTGGCTGATTGATTAATCCACCGATGTTCTGCTGGAAATTTGTTCCCGCGTTAGCTACCTTTTGAGCACTTTGAGAAAGTTGCTGTTCTAGCTTATCGCTACCCAGCAAATCCTCTATGCGAGCTCTAATTGATACGCCTATATTATATTCTTGATCTGGCATTTTATTTCTCTTTTCCTTTTTTCAAAACTTCCATCTGCTGTTTAAATTCTTCTTGCATCAATTCCGCTTGCCTATTTAAATCTTTTACAAGTCCACCTTGTATTCTTGCTTGATCCGCCGTACTAAATTGCGATTGTATTTCGGATTGTTGTATAACGCCCGTTACATCCTGGGCAAAGTCCTTCCCTATGTTAACTACTTTCTGCGCTGACTGATTAAGTTTCTGTTCTAGTTCGGACGCTCCCAATGGAAATTCCGATATTGTATTGTTCAGTTGCCATTTAATATTACTCTCTTAAATAATTTATATATCAACCTTTTATTGATTCTCCATTTGCTCTCAAAATCTTCATAATCTCGATTACCGACGTGTTAATTATCTTCAATAATTGATTATTTTCTTCGAGCAGGTTTATCCTGTGTGCCGATTCTCTATGAAAAGATAATTTGCCAAAATCAATACCTCGTTCTTGATATTTCATTTTAATTCTATGTATTTTTGATTTACATACATTATATTCCAATTGAATTTTACTGTAGCTTTTTTCATTTAATATTTCGTCTACAATTTTTTTTTCTACCTCCTCGGGCAGTCTTACCTTCATAGTTACCTCTTAACATTAATCTAGTGTTTCCAATAAATCTTTATCCAATGATAGAACGAAACAAAACGATTTATCCCGTGAATCTTGCACTTTTGTTTTCTTGATTTTCATTTTTTATGCTCATTTATGGTAACAATAAATATTATAATTCTCTTTTGGATTCAAACGTATGATTTACCTGCTGATATATTATCAGCAAGCGTTAATTAGGCTGCATCAAAAACCTTTATGGCTTCTTTCAAACTATCCAAAGTTACATGAGAATAAATCTCTGTCGTACTTATTGAAGCATGCCCTAAAATCTCCTTAATCATCGCGAGGGGAACTCCTTTCTGTACCAAATAACTAGCCGCAGAATGGCGCAACGAATGTAAGTGGAACTTCTCATCAAATCCAGCTAACCTGCAGCATCTTTTAAATAATTTTGAAAGATAATCGGTTGTATATGGAAAACTGTTGCTTTTATGGAATAAATGTTGGTTCGGATGATAGATGTTTGGCAATCGTATAGTTAATATCTTTTTCAATTCATTGCACATTGGAATTTGTCTTTGTTTTCTTGATTTGGTATTAAATTCATCATCTCCAATAGTAATTACAGAATTTATTAGATCGATATTTTTCAATTTCAATGAAACCATTTCCCCGACCCTGGCCCCTGTGTAGAATAGAAATAAAAACATCTCCTTTGTGTTTTCTCTATTAGTGTAATTAATAACCTCCATCACCTGATCTCTGGTTAAAAACAACGGACTATTCTTCTGTTTACGAGGTAACTTTATTCTGCGAACCGGATTATCAGAAATGTAACCCCAATCAAGAGCTTTATTAAATGCCCCCTTCAAATTGCGATAATCGACGATATATCCCTTGGGAGAGTTTTGTTGAATGCTGAAGATAAATGATTCAATTTCCCGAAGCTTTATTTCCCTAATTGAACTGGTATCGCCAAAAAATTTTACAAATTTATTAAGCGTCAACATAATGCTCTGAAAATATTTTTTTGAAAAGTTAGACTGGATATAGTCGCTATAATCTTTTTTAAAACGACTACATGAAATAATTTCAGATTCTTTTTGATTGCGTAATGCAGTAATTAAATCTCCAACCTTCTTAAGATCATCTATACTAGCTGATTGCAATATGTTTTCCAGGTCAGTCATTTTAGCTTCTAAAAATCAAATTGATGTCATGGTTATTATGGTTTTTAAAATTCATATAATAGTATGGTTTTTATCTGGTTTTATCTGGTTTTTAAAATTCATATAATAGTATGGTTTTTATGGTTCTTCTACCTTACTTATCAAATTATCTCTTCCGATTCATACGTCTTTCGTATCATACTCCCATATTCCTCTTCATGATTAATGTCTATTTCTACAAATTTATTACTTACATATCCGCAAATGAATTGTGTCATATTTCGCCCATGTCTTGACCTTGTTAATGTTGCAAGGAAATGATCTTCACTAAGGTTTAATAATGTGCCGTCATTCCTTTTTATGCTCATAATTCCGCATTCGACCGGTTTTTGAATCATAAGAGCAAAATCACAATCACGAAGTAGTGCCTTGCTCTCAGCTGTGCGGCCACCGTCATTAGCTTGAGATAATACCATTATGGGTGCTTCTAATTCTTTCGTAAGCAGCTTAAAGAATCTTGAAAGATCTGCGATTGCTAAATCCCTTCTTTCAAACTTTTCATTTATGGGAATTAAACCGATATAATCAATTACAAATAAGCCTATATTATGCTTTCTCTTCCATAGCTTCATTTTTGCCTTTAATCTATTTTTATCTAAAGGCTCATCACTAACATAGATTTTAGTATCCTGAAATTTATTTGTTGCTTTGCTTACAAAATCTTGAAATTCTGCCGGTGTTAATCCGCTTTCTTTTGGACTTCTTAATTTTTTATATTCTAAGCCGGTGCGCATTGATAAAGATTTCAAATACATTATTTCCTTGCTCATTTCATAGCTAAAAATTCCGGTAGGTATTTTACTATTTATTGCAAAGTCCAAAGCTATTTGAGTGCTAAGGGATGTTTTGCCTTGTTTATCCTCTCCATATATGACGACAAAATCATTCTTGCGAATTCCGTTCGTCATCTTGTTAAGCGTGGGAAATGTTCGAGACGTCAAGCCTGCCGGTTCACTCCCGGAGTAACGCCGTTCTATTGATTCAATTATAGAGGGAAAATCTTCCCAAAGGCTCTTGTCTTCTTTTAGACCTTGTAAGTCTCTCGTTATTCCTGATATTTCATCTTGTGCGCTGCTCATTAAGTCAAAAATATCTTCACTCCCCTTGGAAGCTTCGACAATAATTTTTTGACTTCTCTTAATCAATTCACGTGTTAAATATTTTTCTAAAATAATTTTTGCATGATATTCGGCATTAGCCTCCGAATTAACTTCGATTCTTAGTCCAGCGATATACTCCACGGGTATTTGTCCGGAGTTTCCGTATTTCATAGTGTTTTCGTAGAGAGTGATTTCGTCAATAGGAATGCCGGCGTCATACATTTTAATCATAACATTAAAAAGTATAGAATTCTTTGAATCTGCAAAGCATACCGGTTTGATTAGTTGTAATAAAACATCAAGAATCGAATTGTTGAGAAGTATTTCACCTAAAAGTTCTTTTTCAATTTCTATAGCCCCGATGCCTTTTGTATTCATATTACTATCCTTCCTTAAAAATTCTGTTTCAATGGCTTTGCTGTTTCGGAGATATCATCTTTTGGTTTTTCAGATTTCATTTGGAGATAAAGCTTAGAAAACTGTTTCCTTAATTTGTCAGTAGATAATATATTATTCTGCCAAAATTCGTTGTTTTGACACCAATTAATTACCGATTCTATTTCGGGAAATTCCCTTTTGTCTACCCGGTGAAGTTTATCTAACTGTTCACTCCATTTTTGTAAATTGGGTTCTTTATAATTTGAATCTCTTTCTTTAATTTTTCTAAATAAAAGGAAAGAGAGTTTGAACTCGTTAGAGTTCAAATGAAAATTGGGCTCTTCTTCTTCTTCTTCTTCTTCTTTTTCTTTTTCTTTTTCTTCTTCTTTTTTCTTCCAAGGGGCATCTAAGCCCCTTATAAGTCCCTTCAAAGCCTCCGCAAAGTCTATGGGTTCGCGTTCATTTTTGTCTAATTTACCTAACCATTGTCCAGTATATCCATCAAGGATAGAGCAAAGTTCTCCCAAAAAATCTTTTTCCTTTACTTCTGTAATTTCTTTAGAAACGCACTTGAAAATATTGACATTGTTTATGGGGTTGTGTTTTATCCAGTTCATTAAAAATACCTCATTTGTTCTTTTCGAATATTGAATTTTCTTGTACTCTTCGAACTTACTGATTAGCTTTTCAATAGTGTCATGATTATAACCTGTTTCAAGTTCTATTATCTTCTTTGGCAATTCATAAATTCCCAACTGGGTTGTTTTACTATTCGTAAGCAGATAGATATAAAAAAACTTTTCTTCTGGAGTTCGTTCCAGCATAAATGAATCTTGCCAGTAGCTAATGTGTACTGTTCTGTAAACTGCCATTTATCTACCTATATCCTTACCTATTAAATCCAAATATAATTCTATAGCCCCTTCGTCGTCCACATTATCCTGAACCGTCAAAAGAAGATCATTCAAAGCCAAAAGATTACTTAATGACTGATCCAGATAATAATTTATCTGCTTTTTTACAATGCTTTCAATCTTATCTGCGGGTTTTATTTCCCTAAACGACTGTTGGGTTTTATTCAACATATTTATCGACTCGCGCAGCTCATCTGCCATGATATCTAATCTCATTTTGTAATCCTTCTAAAATTAACTTTGATACTGTTTGAATAGATTGAAACTTCCTTTGGGAGTTATCATACATGATTTTTTTTACCACATCCATTATATACTTTTCAACTTTTAATCTTTCTTCATTAATCTTCTTATGACGTCGAAGCAGAAATAGTGTGCATTCTGGGTTGGAATACAAAAGGCGGGAATTTATTTGATCTAGAATCTGTTCAAGTCTTTTTTTCCGGGTATAAAGCGCTTGAATATTTAATACAATTTCGTTATTTTTATTCATGTGAAATAGATCCTTCCCGCCTTGCCGTCCAACCGGTAAGGCTTTTTTATTTTAAACTACCATTGACCAAACTCCTTCTTTAAGAATTAGTATAAATAAAAAAGCCCCCTTTAGCAGTCAAAAAGAGGGCTTATAGTTTTGATAAACTTTAAAAATATTTTTTTTTGACTGCTTCCGGTAACTTATAAAATTTTTTGAAGCGGTTTAAACAAACATTTAAATGTTTGAGGTTTTGTTGTTCCTTCGATGGGATCGATTACGAGGTATCTCTGGGTGGTGCTTTAAAAAGAAATATACTTTTGATCTGAGTGCTTCTATATCATCAATACCTTCTTCGTTACCAACTACTTCAGCGGCTTTATACACAGAAATAGTATATTTAATAGACCGATCAGCTATTCTTAGATACAGTCCATATGCTTCATCACCCGGTTTTAGAATATTTTTATTCTTATTAGCTTCTTTCCTTCGATGAATTTCTTTGTCTAATGCCTTAATATTCCCCGATAAGCTATATAATACCAAATAGCCGATATGAAATATATCCAGCATTATTTGTTGTAAATATGTACTTTCGATTTCGTTTGTTAAGCCAAGTTCATCATCAAATTCCCCTATTGCACGTTCGGCTTGATTCATACAATATTCATAAAGCATTTCCTTAAGAGCTTTTTCGTCTTTTTTTAAATTTGGATGACAAAATTTCATAAATTCAGACCAGAATTTTTCAAAGTTTGCCTGAATGAATTTTATGGCGTCGTCGTAATCCTTTCTTCCGTATACTATTGGCTCATAAAATCCCACCAATAACTCCTTTTTTGTTTAGTGAATATTTTATACTTTTTTAATCCGGTAAGTCAGACAGCTTTACCGTTTCATATCCTCCACGTTTTTTATCTTCCGGATGTGGTTCAATACCTATCACCGTGATATCTTCTTTCCCTGGCCCATAAACCCAAAATATTCTTCCTGCTGCCGGTGTTTTGTTCTCAAGATATGACTGCCAAACTTTTTTGCCAAATTTAATGCTTAAAGGTTTTATTTCGTGCGTAGATAAACTGTTGTGTTTTGGGTTACTGCTTAGGTAGGTTAAAGCTTTCCCCAACTTTTTAAACTTTTTCTTTTCGTCTCCTTTTAACAAATCTTTTTCAAACTTCGATGCTAAGTCGTTCCATAATTCTTTTACTTCGGATTCCCCAAATCTTATCCTATACTTCAATGTTACTCCTCATCAAAGTTGTATTTTTCAAGTTCAATTGGCTCGGATACTTTACCTTCCTTAAAATTTTTCATTGATTTCTCAATCATCTTCAGCGTATTCTTTGACATTGTGTTCGGGTCAACAAGTACCCGTGGGTTTAATACTACTTTGCCGTTTGAATAAACTTCTACAACATAGTGCTTGAAGGGAACACCACGAACAGTTAATCTCTTTTTACTGTCCAAGTTCGTTTCATACTTCCTTACTATTTCTGCTTCCATAATCTGTAAACCTATTATTTAATAGTGGGACATCCCACAAAATAGAAAAACAAAAGTAAAGAATCAAACCCTTTGTGCATGTAGTGTTTTCTTTCATTTAGGGACCGTTACCTGCAGCGAATCGATATACGAATTTTTGTTTGCATCTTGCACAACTAGCGTAAATCCAATTTGGAACGGTCTTTCCTTCTTTGTAGAAACTTTAATTCCAAAAGATCCATCCAAAACTTCTCCGGGAATTATTGTTGCTGCTGTTCCCTTATGTTCAAAGCTGCATTTATCATAATGAATTGGATTATAACTAACGCTGTCTTTTGACGATAAATATCCGGTCAATTCACCTTCAGCAATCCCGTTGCCGGTATTTTTTATCGATATTGCTAATATCATATCACCTGTAAAGATTCCGGGTAGATCGTCTGTAAGGGAATAACTTATTATTGTAAATAAAGCCTTTCCGTTTTTGACATTTGGATTGTTGGGATCTATCGGATTATTATGCTCATAGAGATGACATCCAGAGGATAAAATAAAAACCGAAGTAATTAAACCTATAATCACTAATCTCATATATTCACCTAAAAGTAAATTTTAAATGCAACATTGAAAGAATTATTGAAGCTGCCGGCAGATGATTGACTAGAGTGAATATCAATCTCAAATGGCTTATTATGCTCTATGGCAATAAAGTAAGAATCAATTACGCTGTAAATAATAATTGCTGCTCCCACACTTAATGCCGTATATGAAGTAATTAGTTTTCTATTTGCCTCATCATAGTATTGGGTTTCTTTGTCGACATCTGTAGCTTTCAAATATTCATTGTATTGATCGTCTGCTTTTGCTTTTGAAATATAACCGAATAACATCGTACCGGCGAACAAAGAGAACTGAGTAAATCCGCTTTTTGTTTCCCCTTGAATGAGCTGACCTAAACCTGGGATTAGTGAAGTTAAACCTGTTGTAATAGGATTTCTTTTGTACTTTTCCAACTCTCTTAAAATTCTTTCTTCATTTTTATGATTTATTTTAAATGATGACTTAAAATTATCTTTTGCTGCTTTAACATTTCCTTTTTCAATCTCAGCTCTCCCGATGATAAAGTATGCATCTGCAAAGTTCGTCTCAACCCTTCCAAGTTTTTCTTTGCCATATTGTTGGCTCTTTTGATAATAATCAATTGCTCTAGCATAATCCCCGGAGAGATAATTTTTGTCGGCTTCTTTTATACAAATATCAGAATAAAGGTATTTCAAAGTATTTAATTCCGCTGGTTTCAAATTCCCAATTTCAAAACCTTCATTTGTAAGTGATAAGGCCGTTTCATATTCTCCTTTTGATGTATCGATTTTAACTTGTTCAATTGCATTTTTATAAAACTGTTTGTTTACTTCCTTATCGTTGGGAAAGAGTTTCGCGGCTTGTTTCAATTTATCCATAGCTTCAATATATTTTGTCTCATTTGTATAAACTTTCGCCTCATTTAAAAATTCTTCCTTCTTTTTCTCTTTTAACGTCTGAGAGAGGTAGTTTTTCTTTTCTTCCAGAATACGTAACTTATTTTCTTTTTCCTCAATTAGCTTCTTTGTATCGCCCGGTAGATCGCCAAAGTTATAAACGGGTACATCCGCGTTGAAAGCATTCTTACTGTATGATTTAAAAAGAAAGTAATGCTTTGTCTTTGAGTAGAAATTATAATTTATTTTTTCTTTATCTGGATTAAGTATTAACATATAACCATTGTCTACTGTCCCTGGTAAGCTAAAATCTTCATTGACTGGCAGGGCAGAACCTTTTACCATTATGTAATAAAGTCCTCGATCTACAATTTCACCATAAATTAAAAATTCTGGATACTTCGATTTTTGGGAACTTACTTCTTCGTTTAATATATTAATATTTTTTTGGACAGTATCTATTTGATCGTTAAGTTTTTGAATGGATTGTGGCAATAAATTAGTACACAAAAATAAAACTGATATTACAAGTAAAGATTTTGACATTTTACCTCCTAGAATTCGGATATATAATGATACCCTATATTATCTTGAACTAATTAATATTTCTATTAATAAATGATACGACGAAATTTTATAAACCAATAAGTTCAATAATCACCTTGACTCTCAATAAATCAATGGAATACACTCTCTCTATTTTTAACAATCCCTGAATTAGCCTTAAGGGATTATGTACCGCAGCATCTAATAATATGTCACATTCTTGATTACTCGGTTTAAACTTTTTATAAAGTTGTGGGCAATTTGTCTCTATAAAATTAATGAGTTCGTGTTTTGTTCCTTTGGGTTGCATTTTGATTACCCTTATTTAATTTCTAAATTGAAAGTTATTATGTTCTCTGTAGGTTGTAAACACTTTACTAGTTCAATTGTTTTTCGGAATTAAAGCGCTTTCTTCATATTGTTTAATGATTTCCTTAGATATCTCCCAGTAATCAATTATGTCAGTTATGACTGTCTGTAATAATGAATAATATATGCCATTATTAAATCCCTTCTGTAACTCAATTAACGTAGAGCTTCTGGGATCTAAATAATTCAATTTTATTTCTTCAGCTAAGAGATAAATTCTTTTATTGGGATCATCTGTTCTTCCCATTACCCCTTGAACAATCACTAACAATTCGTTCTGGTCATCGCTATTACCAGCGGCTATTAGACTAAAAAACAATTCCGATAATTGGTTGGTTTGTTCTTCAAAGCCTTCTCGAGACTGAAATATTCTGCTTTCCATTTTTAGCTCCATATAGTTGTTGTTTATTATTGATTTTAACGAATTATGATAATAAGTTTATATTTAATCAAACCATGATTGAAAATAACTAATAACGGCATTCTCTTTAGAATATAAAAGAAGTTTTAACATGTTGGCTCTTTATTTGGTTCTGGATCAATATCTAATAATTTTACTGCATCAAAAAGATTCTTATTTTGTAAATGCGAATAGATTTGAGTAGTAGAAATATCTTGATGCCCTAGCAGTTCTTTTATTACATATATAGAAACACCCCGTTGAATTAAATTACTAGCAAACGAATGTCGTAAAGTGTGCATGTGGATGTGCTCGTCAAATCCAGCTAACCGTACTGCCTCTTTAAATTTTTTACTAATGAAATCCTCATTTATCCTAACGCCCCTGACCCGATAGAAAACAAATTCATTATTGCTTATATTCCCAAGTTTTTGTGACCTTTCGTTTAGAACTTTATAAAGCTTATTATTAATTGGGACAATTCTTTCTTTCTTGCTTTTAGTTACAAATGCCTCATTGTTTTTAACAGTTAATATTCTATTTTCAAGATCGACTGCTCCCCATTTTAAATTTACAATTTCTCCTACTCTTAGTCCACAATTAAAAGCAAAAATGAATATCTGATTGAGTAACTCGTTCTTTGAATTTTTAATTATCAATCCCAGATCTTGTTCTGTAATGAATGATGGATGTGAAGTCTTAATTTTAGGTAATTTGATTGATTTAAATGGATTTGTGTCCAAGTACCCCCAGCTTACAGCTTTATTGAAAGCTGCCTTACATGTGCGATAATAGAGTGCTGCAGCGTTTTGACTTGAACTAAATTTTGTCGCAACGAAGTTTTCAATATCCCTAATGGTTATTTTTTCCAATCTAACATCCCCTATTTCTCTAGTTAACATACGAAAGCTAAGCTCTATTGACCTTAAATAATTTTTAGAATATGTTTTCTCAACATACTCCCGATATTCATCTTTAAATTTTGAAAGTAATATCTTAGTTGTAGTAGTTTTAATTTTCGGATATTGTTGATAATTGGATAGAAATTTTAAAGCTTCCCTCTTTGTTCTTTTCCCGGTTGAAACTCTTTTCTCCTTTTGTTCAGTTTCATCCCAAAATTTTATATAATAAATACCATTTTTGCGTCTGAAGAAAGTCATTGGGGGGAACCCCCCCCTAATGATGATACCAAAATTGATACTTTTTTTGGTATCAGTTCATAAAGCAAATTGTAAAAGATCAGCAGGAATACTGCCAAATTAGTGGGCTCGGGAGGACTTGAACCTTCGACCCGCTGATTATGAGTCAGCTGCTCTAACCAACTGAGCTACGAGCCCTTTTTTTATATGCAAAAATAATACTTCTATTCCCTTTTTGCAAAATTCTTGGGGCGATTAGGAAAATTTAATTGTATTTTTTGTAAACGTATTGAATGATCCCTATCTTTTTCCCATCTTTATCGGATCTTATTTCTTCAATCAAATTATTTCGATCATACTGATATGAGATTCTTTCTTCTAAATTGCCGTCGCCGTTATAGCTTTCAGATAGAATTTTCTTCCTATCTTCATTATACTTGTTAATAATTTTATAGTCTAATTTACCGCTTACATCATACCATAAATCATCAATAAGATTTCCATTTCCATCATATTTGTAAATATAATACTTCTCCATCTCCCCATCCATATTATATCTTATTGCTTTGATCTTGTTGCCATACTCATTGTATTCGTATGTGTACTTTTTAACTTCTTTGCCTGTTGCATCATATCTTAAAGTCTCAGAGAGATATCCTTGGGCATCATATTCATAAGTATAACGCGATTCTATTTCCCCATGATTATCGTAAAAAATTGTCTCGGTTAAAAAACCATTTTGGTTAAATTTTTGTTGAGAATACCTTTCTCCACGTCCTAATTTATTGCGTGAGACATAATTAAATTTTATTTTATCAATTGAGAGTATTCTCGAATTATGGATAAACTCTCGTTCAACTAATGAATTGTTCTTAATCAGAGTCTCTGTTGGGACTACTTTAGATATGGGTTTGGGAGTTAATTCTTTAGGAACCCTCTGTGTTGATGAACATCCTGCAATAACCAAGATCATTGCCAGGCTTAAAATCAATTTACGGATTTCATCCCATTTAATTCTTAGAAACGATATTTTATAATTTAAATTCATTCTAAAAATAATTACTTTAATTTTGAATATGCTTCAAGCAATTTTTTTTTTGTTGAAAAAAGATCTTGCGAAATAATTTTCACTTCACCAAGAACCGGCATAAAGTTAGTATCTCCGTTCCAACGCGGTACAATGTGAAAATGGATATGATCATCTATTCCAGCACCGCTCACTTTTCCTAAATTAGCACCAACATTAAATCCTTCCGGGGAAAAAACATCGGTCAATGCTTTTTGTGCTTTCTGAAGATTCAGCATAATCTCATTATTTTCTTCCTCAGTAAGCTCTGTGAAGTCGCTTAAATGACGATTGGGAACAACCATCAAATGACCATTATTGTATGGATAAAGATTCAAAATTGTAAAAGTAAATTTGCCTTTATAAACAAGAAGATTTTCTATATCAGAAGGATTTACTTTTGCTGCTTCGCATAGGAAACACCCTTTATTTGAGTGTTTTTCTTTAATGGAATCAATATACTGCGAGCGCCAGGGCGACCAAAGTTTTTCCATTGAACCTCTTCAAAATAAAAGAGCGGCTATATTAGCCGCTCACAAATTTAATGTCCTTCTTCTCTGGACTTTTTATATTCGTCAACAATTTTTTGTTCAACTTCTTTTGGAACTTCTTCATAATAAGCAAAGTGCGTTTTATGCCCGCCTCTACCCTGAGTTAAGCTACGCAAATTTGAAGAATATTTATGAAGTTCCGCTAAAGGAATATGTGCTTTAATTTTTTGAAAATGTCCGTCTGAATCCATCCCGAATATTTTCCCGCGTCGGCTTGAAATATCACCCATAACATCGCCCATATATTCTTCCGGAACTGTGACTTCGATCTCATAAATCGGTTCAAGAAGAACAGGCTTTGCTTCAAGGAAGCCCTTTTTGAAGCATTGCGAAGCTGCAAGCTTAAACGACATTTCATCGGAGTCAACATCATGATATGTACCGTCAAACAAAGTAACTTTAATGTCAACTACCTCATTACCGGAGAGTACACCTTTCTGCATCGTGTCAATTATTCCCTTTTCAACAGCAGGAATAAACCTTCCCGGAACAACACCGCCAACAATAGCATTTACAAATTCAAATCCCTTACCTCTTGCTAGTGGTTCCATTTTAAAATGGACATGCCCATATTGCCCTCTTCCGCCGGATTGTTTTTTATGTTTATATTCGGCGTCGTCAACTCTGCCTTTTATGGTCTCCCGGAATGGAACTCGAGGTTCAACAAGATCAACATCAACATCATATCTTTCTTTCAATCGTTTTACAGCCAAACTAAGCTGAAGCTCACCTTGTCCGGAAATAATTGTTTGAGAAATTTCAGGATCAAACTTAACGCTAAATGAAGGATCTTCTTCATGAAGTGTGTGCAAGCCCGAGGCAATTTTATCCTCATCGCCTTTAGCTTTTGGAACGATTGCACTTCTAATAACAGCTTCAGGAAACTCAATCGGTTTAATAATAACGGAAAGATTTTTCGAAGTTAAGGTATTATTAGTGTGCGTATCTTTCAATTTTACCACAGCACCCAAGTCACCGGCTAAGAGCTTTGGCGCTTCGGTGCGGTTATGTCCGTTTAGAGTTGATAGTTGGCTCAATCTTTCTGATTTTGAATTAGTTTGATTTATCAAATCCATTCCCGCCGCAACATATCCGGAATAAACCTTGAAGAGTGAGAGCTCTCCGACATGCTGTTCCGAAAGAGTCTTGAATATGAAAAGTACAGGCTCGCCTTTTGCCTCCGGCTTCAGAAGAAGCTTATTATTGCTTTCCTTAAGCAGCACTTCTTCGCCAACCCTATCTGCGGGTGAAGGGAAATATTTTGATGAGAAATCCAGGAAGTTATTAATTCCAACAGCCTTAGAAGCAGAGATTGCAAATACCGGAGATAAATTTCTTTTCATCAGAGCAAGCTTTATTCCTTTATCAAGATCTTCAGGAGAAAGATTGCCGTCTTCTAAATACTTATTCATTAATTCTTCGGTAGTTTCGGCAACTTTTTCTATAAACTCTGTTCGATACTTTTCTGCTGTTTGCAACAATTCAGCAGGAATATCCGATTCGGTAACTTTTTTACTACCAACTGCGCCGTATTTATAAGCTTTCATTGCAACAACGTCAATGACCGTATCAAAGTTAATTCCTTCGTTTACAGGGAAAGTAACCACGATTGCTCCGGACGATAATCTATCCTTTGCCTGCAATTCTGTTTTAGTAAAAGTAGAATGTTCATTATCAATTTTATTAATTATAATAGCGGAAGGTAAGCCGAATTCATTTACAAACCTTCCGGTAGTTTCTGAACCTACTTCAACGCCTTCAGCAGATTTCAGAACCATAACCGCAGTATCGCAAACGCGCATTGCAGTTTTAACGTCTCCCAGAAAGTCGGCGTAGCCGGGAGTATCTAACAAGTTAATTTTTGAATTGTTCCATTCAAAGTTTAATAAAGAAGTTGAAATTGAGATTTGTTTTTCGATTTCAGTAGGGCTATAATCTGAGGTTGTAGTGCCATCTTGAATAGTTCCGATTCTATTTATGACACCTGCAGTATATAATAAAACTTCGGATAAAGTAGTTTTACCACTTCCTCCGTGACCAATTAATGCAACATTTCGGATTGATTCAGCACCATATTCTTTCAAGGGATTTCCTCCTAAGCTTCAGGGTGAGACAATAATGTTTTGATTATTTATTTTCTTTTGTAGGCATTCCAAAAAGCGCTTACAGCATTAGAAATAGCAGATAGATTTTTTATAAATTCAAAAATTGAGGTTTCAAATCCGCCTCTTATCTTTTCTTCTAAGTCTAAAATTGTATCAACGCGATCTCTTACTTCAGTTACAATATTTTTCCCGATATAAACCTGATCTTTTATTTCTTCAGAAATATAATTTAACTTTTCGCTTAAAGCCGTCGTAGATATAATTAAAGGTTTAATTTGAGTTGAAATATCCAGAAGACTTTCTTGTATGCCCTTTACTGAACTCGTAACCCGATTAAGAAAAATAACCAGAGCTATACATAGAGCACTCGCAGACAAAAGCAAAATTATTTCAAATACAGAAACTATTTCCATAAGTTTTTTTCAGGATTATTAGCTATAAATTTTTGGTATTTTTATAAGCGTCAACTCCAGCTTTGAAAGCTGACTTCAAATTATCAGTTTCTTTTTCAATAGTTTCCTTGCCAGCCGCAAGAACGGTGTTAGCTTTCACTTTAGCATCGTTAAAAATCTTTTCGGCATCTTTCAGTAATTCTTCCGACTTCACTTTTGCTTCGGAAATTAATTTATCGGATTTTTTTCTTCCGTCATTAATTAAATCTTTTGCTTTGTCTTTTGCCTCACTGATATACTCATTGGCATCATCCATAAGACTATCAGTTTTAGATTTAATATCTCCGCGCAATTCTTTACCGCTTTTGGGAGCATAAAGTAATGCAAAAATAGCACCAATTGCTCCGCCGGCAATAAAGCCTATTAAAAAATTTTTCCCTGAACCATTATCTTTTGACATAGCATCACCTTTTATGAAATTTTTCTACTAAAACAATATAACAACCGCCTTTCTAAAAATCAAGGCGAAGAGCGGTTTTCATAATTAAACATTCTAAATTTTTTAACTATCTCTTTGCCAGTTTAAATTTTCTAATTTTGAACAGTTTCTACGGTTATTTTACCGTATCTGTTTTGATAAATAGTCACACTTATGATTCCGACTAAGACCGCAAACCAAAGTGTAACAGCTCTAATTATAAAAGTTGAAGCTACCGCTATATCTTTAGAAATATTTTTTCTAATAAGCATAAAAGTTAAAGAACCTTCCGTAATTCCAAGTCCACCAGGCAGCATTGATAAAGCGCCCACGATAATCGCGAAACCATAACTGAAAGCTGCCCACAAGAAATTAACTTGCAAGTGAAAATTAATCAGTATTAAGTAATAAGCAAAACATTCCAAAGACCAAGAAATAATTCCAAGTACCGTCATGTAAAGTAAAGGCAACGGTTGAAGCATACTGTAGGAGCTTTCATAGGCAGTATGGATACTTTTTAGATGCTTCTCCAGAAATTTGACTTTTTCTAGAAGTTGAAGGAAAGGGAGTGCAATTTTTTTGTTACTTAACGTAATACAAACCAAAAGGAAAAATATTCCGACGCCCAATATTATTTCTCTGCCGAAATTATATAGATAAGCGCCTATCAAAGTAATAAATATTAATGAAACAAAATCTGTTATACGCTCAACGAAAATGATAGGAAATGTTTTGCTAACGGGCGTTCCTGAAATTTCTTTAACCAAATATGATTTTAACAATTCACCCATTTTTCCGGGGGTAACTGCCATAATTAAATTTGACATAAAGATAAAGAATGAATCTATTCTTTTTATTTTAACTTTTACAAGTAAAAGATAATAATCCCACTTTAAGAAACGCAAGAAATAATTAAGAAGAGATAATAATGAAAGCAGCGGAATTAAAAACCAGTTAAATGTCTCGAATACGGCAGCAAGTTTATCAATGTTCGCATAGAAGGTAAATCCTAGATATAAAATACCTGCAGCAGCTATTGAGAATAATATTTTTTTTTTGATTTTTTGTAACAATTCAAATGACCTTTATTAAAGCTTGATAAAGCTTTGTAAGCGGTAAGCCTACTACATTGTAATAGTCGCCGCAAATTTTCTTAACAAAGACAGCGCCGAAAT
>JAJYCM010000252.1 GCA_021778375.1 Bacteroidota bacterium | reverse complement strand
ATTCCAAAAATGAAATCGCCTTCATTGGTTCACCTTATACTACTTGTGAAGATAATTTCATCTTATCAAAATTTGCAACTCAAATAATCGGTACAAAACATATAGATTTTATCCACCATATGGATACTTCTTTTGGCGATAATTTTTTGCGTCAGGGAGATGTTACGCCCAATTCACTCGGCGCCAAAGCTGTCGGTATATTCCCAGGCAAGGGCGGATTAGATTTGGACGGCATTATTAAGGCTGTTAAAGATGGTCAAATAAAAGCTGTCTATTTAATGGAAGATAATATGATTGCGTCTAATCCGGAACTACAAGAAATTTTCTCAAAACTCGACCTTTTTATCGTTCACGCTACAAACTTTAACAAAACAACAGAGCTTGCAGATATAGTTTTCCCTGCTTCAACTTATGCAGAAAAACATGGCACAATTGTTAATTCTGATGGACGAGTTCAGAGATTAAAACCGGCTGTTGCAACTTTTGATGTAGACCGAGCTTTAGAAGGAATGTCCTTAAGCAGGTGGGATAAATTCGGAACCAAGTTTGATTCATGGGCTGAAGGTAATAAACGAGATGCCCGTTCTTCATGGCGAATTTTAGTCGGTCTCTCCGGCGCGATGGGGCATAAATATAAATATGGAACTGCGGAAGAGGTCTTTATGGATATTGCGAAATCTATTAATGCATTTAGCGGGCTCGACTATGAAGCGATAGGAGAACTCGGCGCAAAGTTAAAATTGGATTCTGCTACAAAACCAGTAATTGCTTAAACGGAGTTAATAACTGAATGAACATTTTGCAAATAATAATTTTTACAATTGTTAAAATTCTGATTGTCGTAACGATAATATTGCTTGCCGTAACATATTTAGTCTATTTCGAAAGAAAAATTAGCGCATGGGCGCAGAATAGAATTGGTCCAAACCGAGTTGGATGGCATGGCGCTTTGCAGTCTTTCGCTGATGTTTTAAAGTTATTGTTAAAAGAAGATATTGTTCCAGATGCTGCTAATAAATCAATTCACACATTAGCGCCGATTATTGCGCTTTTTGTTTCATTTACGACTTACGCTGTTATTCCTTTTGGCCCAAACATAAACGTATTTGGTTTTTCAGTGCCGCTCGTTGTTGCTGATGTAAATATTGGAATTTTATATGTATTAGCATTAACATCACTAGGGGTCTATGCAATAACTTTAGCAGGATGGTCTTCTGGAAGTAAATATTCTTTGCTTGGAGGAATTCGTTCTTCGGCCCAAATGATTTCTTATGAAATATCGATGGGATTTTCTATCGGCGGAGTTTTACTTTTGTCCCAATCTTTGCGACCTGTTGAAATTGTTCAAGCACAATCAGGTTGGATGTGGAATGCGATTCTTCAACCGGTCGGATTTATTACTTTTCTGGTATCAGCTTTTGCCGAAACAAATCGGCTTCCGTTCGATTTACCCGAAGCCGAACCGGAGCTTGTTGGAGGCTATCATACGGAATATAGCAGTATGAAATTTGCAGGCTTTTTCCTTGCAGAATATGCAAATATGTTTATTGCTAGCGCTCTTATAGTTACCCTTTATCTTGGAGGATGGCAGTTTCCTTACCTCGATCATTTCGGACTGTCCACCGGATGGTTTGCTGTTATTTCGGTTATTACATTTGCAATAAAAGTTGCTGCACTTTTATTTTTCTTCATTTGGGTAAGATGGAGCATCCCCCGTTTCCGTTATGATCAATTAATGAACTTAGGCTGGAAGGTAATGTTTCCACTTTCACTGTTAAATATTATTTGGGTTGCAGTTTTAATAATTGTATTCAAATTATAATGTATTTTAGACTTGAACTTACACTTGAACAGGTTTTATTATTATTTTAATAATGGTTTAAGTGTTAGTTCAAGATTAAGTTTAAGTTTAATATAATAAAAGAAAACCTATGGCGTTAAAAAGAAGAAAAAAAGATTTAACATTCTTAGAAAAAATATATATTCCTGAAATTGCTAAAGGATTGGCGTTAACATTTAAAAATATGTTAAAACCGAAATTCACGATGCAATATCCGGAGGAAAAGTTTATTCCGCCGCCATCATATCGAGGCAGGCCTGTTTTGGTTATGGAAGAAAATGGTTTGGAAAGATGTGTTGCATGCGGACTTTGCTCGCGTGTCTGCCCGCCATTAGCGATTGAAGTGCAAGCAGCCGAAACAGACAGGGAAAAAGAACGTTACCCAATAAAATTTGAAATAAATATGCTTCGATGTATTTTTTGCGGACTTTGCGAAGAAGTTTGCCCCGAAGAAGCAATCGTTATGAGCAAAGATTATGAGCTTGCATTCACTAATCGGAAAGACGCTCTTTATGGAAAAGATAAATTATTAACGCCGGTAAAGCAGCTTCAGGATAGAATTAATTTCCTTCGAAATTATAAATAAAGGAGAGCCGACTGAGTTTTATCTCCATAAAGCTTTGGCAAAGGACTTTTAGTTAACTTAATTCTCTTAAAATCCTGTGATGAAAGGGGAAAGATGCTTTCAAAAATATTTTCCAGTTCAACCATTGGTATAGACGCTTACCTTGTTGAAGTTGAAACAAATGTAGAAAAACAAATTCCAGGAATAATAATAGTAGGCTTACCCGATAATGTCGTAAAGGAGAGTAAAGAACGGGTTATAGCGGCAATAAAAAACAGTGGGTTTGCCTTCCCAATAAAGAAAATTACTATCAATTTAGCACCCGCAGATATTAAAAAAGAAGGAAGTTCATTTGACCTGCCAATTGCAATTGGAATTTTAACAGCAACAAATATTGTTCAAGAAGAATATACAAACGATACAATTTTTCTTGGAGAACTTTCATTAGATGGGACGTTACGCCCCATAAAAGGTGCTCTGCCGATTACTGTTGAGGCAAAAAAACGAGGAGTCAAAAGGATTATCCTGCCGGTCGACTCCGCAAAGGAAGCCTCAATAGTTGACGGTATTGACGTTTTTGGGATGGAGAATCTTTTGGAAGTAGTTCGGTTTGTAAACAATGAAATTGAAAAAGGGAAAATTTTTACTAATAAAGAAGAACTCTTTTCTCGAATTAATTTATACCATTTGGATTTTTCGGATGTTAAGGGGCAGGAAAATGTAAAGCGTGCATTGGAAGTTGCCGCAGCAGGTTCTCATAATATATTGATGATTGGTCCCCCCGGTTCGGGCAAAACAATGCTAGCAAAAAGGATTCCTTCGATTCTTCCTCCTATGTCTTTTGATGAAGCACTTGAGACGACAAAAATTCATTCAGTTGCCGGTATAATTCCAAAGGAACAATCACTTATAACTGAACGTCCATTTAGAAGTCCGCATCATACTGTCTCTGATGCTGCGCTTGTGGGTGGAGGATCATTTCCCCGCCCGGGCGAGGTCTCTTATGCTCATCATGGGGTTTTGTTCTTAGACGAACTGCCGGAGTTCAAAAAAAACGTTTTGGAAGTTTTGCGTCAGCCTCTTGAAGATTCAAGAGTAACAGTAAGCCGTTCAAAATTATCATTGGAATTTCCGGCAAATTTTATGCTTGCTGCGGCTATGAATCCTTGCCCATGCGGCTATTACACCGATCCGGGTAGAGAATGCACATGCGCTCCGCCTCAAATTCAACGGTATATGGCAAAAATTTCCGGACCTCTTTTGGATAGAATAGATATACACATTGAAGTCCCCGCAGTAAAATATAAGGAACTTTCTACTGAAGTAAAAAGCGAGCCTTCTTCAGAAATTAGAGCAAGGGTAATGAAAGCACGTGAAATTCAGCTTGAAAGATTTGCAGGATCAAGAAATATTTATAATAATGCTGATATGGGATCAAAGGAAGTAAGACAGTTTTGCAAACTTGACTCGGCAAGCGCTGAATTGTTAAAAATGGCAATGACTAAGCTTGGTCTTTCGGCGAGAGCTTATGATAGAATATTGAAAGTTAGCAGAACAATAGCGGATTTGGAAAATTCTGCAGATATTTTACCCCAGCATATAAGTGAGGCAATTCAGTATAGAAGTTTGGATAGAGAATTATGGAAACATTGAAGCAGATTAAATTAAAAAATATCTTAATAACTCACCTTACACATTCGCAGGAAAATTGGAGTGTCGGAGTATTGGAATAATGGAAGAAATTAGTCTATTCTCATACTCCATTTTTCCAACCTTCCTTGCGAAAGAAAGGTATTCCAATGGTTGTGTAACATGAGTTAATAATATGAATTATTTGTTTAAAAAAAAGTTGAATTGTAATCTGTTTTGGGCGGATTTTTGTATTTTCCAATGAAGTCTACTGCTTTTT
>JAJYCM010000251.1 GCA_021778375.1 Bacteroidota bacterium | reverse complement strand
AAGCGCTGCATCTTACAAAATATTGTAAGATACAACGCTTATTTCTTCTGCTAACAGTAATATTATTTAAGAAAGATCATTTTCTTTACCTGTGAAAAATTGCCTGTATCAATTCTATAAAAATATGTTCCGCTTGCAACCTGGATGTCTCTATCATTCGTACCATTCCATGTTACGGAGTGTTCGCCTGCTGCTTTTTCTCCGCTAATCAATGTCTTGATTTCTTTGCCGAGCATATTATAAATCTTGATTGTTACTACCGATTCTTTGGGCATGTTAAATCTTATTTGCGTTGTTGGATTAAATGGATTAGGATAATTCTGCTCTAATGTATATCCGCCTGGTGCAATTTCATTTTTAACAAATGTAACACTGCTAACTGTTCCGCTCACTTCAAGGATGTATGGCGAACCCGACGATACTTTTAAATTAACATTGCTGGTATCAACGCTCGCATTTCTAACCTGTATGCCTACTGAGGATGAAATTGAAACATTTTTAAGATGAATATTAGTAATCGGCATCTCGGGAACTCCGACTATAACACCGCCATAAGGTGAACCGGTGGAAACTAGGTTCTGAATCGTTATATCATGATAATGAGGTGTGGTAGAATTGACTGGTTGAGAAGGATCTGTTTGTGAGGGAATACTTGGATAATATTCCGAAAAATAAATCGGATATTTCACATTTGTCATTGTAATATTGCTATAGGTAATTCCTCTTATATCTCCTCCTCTGCCCCGCTGCGATTTTATTCTGAATCCGTTATCCGTCCCATTAAATGTACAGCTATCTACAAGCATACTATCTACTCCTCCGACAGTATAGCTTCCAATAGAACATCCATGCCCATGTAGGAAAGTACAGTGAGAAATAATTATATCAGTATTCGCAGCAGGTCCTGGCCATGAAGGATCATTATGACTTGCACCAATCGCGATATCATCATCTCCGTTATCAATTTTGCAATAAGATATTCTTACATGATGGCATTGTGCAGGATCAATTCCATCTGTATTGGGAGAATTAGATGGAGCTAATATTGTAATATGATTTATGTTTACGTCATAACAATATTGCGGGCAAAGATGAAACATTGGAGAATTCTGAAGTGTTACACTATCTATTAAAATATGCTGTGAATGATCTATCTCAATTAAACGTGGTCTGAGCGGGAGACCGGTTGATTTATTATATGCAGCCCACCACGGCTGACCCTGCCCATCAATTGTTCCGCCGCCTGTTATTTTAATATTGACAGCATATTTAGCGTATATAAAATTTTGAAGCGATGACGGAGGTTTGGTTGTGTCGGCTCCGGGCTGGTAATAGTCGTAGACATTTTGTGAAGCCAGAATTGTCGCTGAACTGTCTATTTGCAAGGTTACATTACTGCCAATTGTAAAGGGACCAGTAAGGTATTTTCCATTTGAAAAATGTACAATTCCCCCACCAATTTTAATAACGCTGTCAATTGCGGCCTGAATAGCTTTGGTATCGTAGTGAATTCCATCTCCGTAGGCACCGGGAATTGTATTAGCTGAATTCGTTTTGGATAATTTATTAAGTGAGCCAAATATGCTTTTGCCGAGTATTGTACCGGATGAAAGCATAAATGCAATTGCGATAATTAGATATTTATTATTCTTCATATTAAAAGCAAGTTCTTTCTGATAACTAATTCAATTTATTCTTCCCAGATAGTGTGGGAAAATTGTTTTCGTGGTTTATCGATTCTCTCGTAAGTATGAGCGCCAAAAAAGTCCCGCTGAGCTTGAAGGAGATTAGCCGGAAGTCTTTCGCTCCGGTAACTATCGTAATAAAAAAGTGCACTGCTGAATGCCGGCAAAGGGATTCCGAACTCTACAGAGGCTGCTATCACTTTCCGCCATGCAGGTTGGGCTTTGTTAATAGCTGTACTGAAGAATGAATCCAAAAGAAGATTCGAAAGTCCCGGATTTTTATCGTAAGCAGACTTTATATTATCGAGGAACTTTGCTCTAATAATGCAGCCTCCGCGCCACATTAGAGCAATTCCGCCGAAGTTCAAATTCATTTTATATTCGTTGCTTGCCGCACGAAGAAGCTGGAAACCTTGTGCATAAGAACAGATTTTTGATGCATACAATGCCTGGCGGATATTTTCTATGAACTCTTTTTTATCTCCTGTGAATTTTATTTTTGGTCCTGTCAAAATTTTAGAAGCAGAGACCCGTTCTTCTTTAATAGCGCTAACGGTGCGAGCAAAAACAGCTTCGGCAATGGTGACTGCCGGAATTCCAAGATCTAAAGCTACCTGGCTTGTCCATTTACCGGTTCCTTTTTGTCCGGCAGTATCAAGAATAACATCAATCAGCGGTTTACCGGTTTCATCATCCTTTTTGGACATAATTTTGCCCGTAATTTCGATAAGGTAACTATTTAATTCTCCTTCATTCCATTGGCTAAACACATCATGCATTTCGTCTGGAGACAAACCGAGGACGCGATCCATCATGTAGTAAGCCTCGCAGATCATTTGCATATCGCCATATTCAATTCCGTTATGCACCATCTTAACAAAATGGCCTGCACCTCCACTTCCGACCCAATCGCAGCATGGGGTACCGTCTTCTACTTTTGCAGCTATTGATTGAAGAATTGGCTTGACCAATGGCCATGCCTCGGGATTTCCTCCAGGCATTATGGAGGGACCCCACAAAGCGCCTTCTTCGCCGCCGCTAACACCAGTACCGATGAAAAGAATGCCGGTATCTTTAATCGAAGCAATACGGCGGTTTGTATCTTCAAAATACGAATTACCACCATCAATCAATAAATCTCCAGCTGAAAGAAGTGGCTTTAATTCATTTATTACGGCATCAACCGGTTTACCTGCCGGGACCATCATTAATATTTTCTTTGGTGATTCGAGGCTATCAACAAATTCAGACAATAAAGTTGTAGCGATAATATCTTTACCAGTAAAACTTTCTTTTACTTTCTTAACCTTTTCCGCATCCGAATCCAATCCGGAAACAGGGTAACCATGTCGTTCTATATTCAAAGCGAGGTTTTGTCCCATGACTCCTAGACCAACAATTCCAATTTTTTGTTTTTTCATTTATATGCTCCTTTATTCGACTAATAAAATGAATCTATAATCTGATGAATAATAAAATCTTTCTATGTTCGTGTTTTATTTTTTCCACCAGGGGATTTCAGGAAGAAGCTTATCAAATTCATTCACAAGCTTAGCTTCATATTCTTGGGAATATTTTTCATTTGCAAACTTTCCGGCGGCTTCCTTGAAGAAAAATTCCCATGAATCTTCTTCATGCCCGGGATTTACAGGGAAAAATTTTACGTTATTTGCTCTGGCAGCCTTCATATCACCCGGAGCATCGCCAATCATTATTACATGATCTTTTTTATATTTTCCATCTGAAACAAATTGAAGATGCTCCTTCTTACTTCCCATTTCCTGCCCGGCAATAATACGCGTGTACTTTGCAATATCGTGTTCTTCCCATTCACGTCTTAAAGCATCATAAGGAGTGGCTGAACAGACAATAATATCTGCCCATCCGGAAATATTTTCCAAATTCTCGCGTACAAACGGGAAAGGTGGGACACCTTTCACAACATCTTCGATAGTTTCATTAACGGCTTCACTCCAGATTAAAGCTTGCGTTAAAACAGGGTCTTTAGTTTTTTCAACCTCAGCCCTTAGAGTGGGATTTCCAAGTTTTGTTTCGTGATCCATCCAACTTCTTAAAGAAAGTGCTTCAGGGATTAGAACATTTCTTTTCTGCACTTCGGGCCAATCTTTTAGAAGATCGAAAACCATTAGAAGAGCGGGGAATCTATTGATTCCTCTCCATTTTGAATACAGGTTTACAAACTCAGCCGCAGAGCGAGTATACTTTGATACGGGCTGAAGGTTCCAATGTTTAATAATATTAGGAATGAAACATTCTTTATGCTTTATTTCCATGCTATCGAATGCGCAGCCGTCAGAATCTATTGCGACTAAAAAATCATGTTTAGGTTTTAGATCCTTTAATTCTTTCTGCGGATCATTCATTTTTATTCTCCCGTTGAATGTTAAAAATTATTTTTTAAATGCTTGAGGTGTGTATGCAGATAATTTTTTATCTACAAAAATCTTTTTGAATCGAGCAAATCTCTGAAGTCCATTAATAACCGGAACGCTGACCCAATCTTCACCAATTAAAGGGCGCGCATATTTAATAAACTGATCAGTAACGTCAATTCTGTTTTTTGAAATCCATTCTTGAGGGAATTCACGTTCGGAGTTAGCTACTTTCTCCAAAGGA
>JAJYCM010000250.1 GCA_021778375.1 Bacteroidota bacterium | reverse complement strand
CCGGTCGGTAGATACAATTAGATAATTCTTTCCAGCATCATAAATATCCCTCACTTTTCCTTTTTTAATTAGATTAAGCTTTGGAAAATCTGTTTGAAGAATAATTTTCGGTTTCATAAAATCTATTAAATATTTATTAGTAAATATAAACTTAGAGAATACTTAATACAACCTCATTGAAGTCAAAAAATTTGTAGTGGGGAAATGGGTTGTAAAGGAAGTTTGTGACTGCATTTTTTCAACTTTATTGATTTCTTAAGGAAATATGCTGCTAATTTTTGGAAGAAATTATTCGATAATAAAGGATAAACAAAGTATATGATAATAATTATTGTCCTCATTTCTTTGGAGCCACCCAATAAATAAGTGGACTTCGATTAACTTTTAGATACCAGAGGTATAAAATGTTTTCATTATTAATAATTTATGGAATCGTTTCCTTCATTTCAATTGCAGTTCTATTTTACTTCATGAAGTCAGCCCCGAGCGGTTGGGAAGATGAAGAAGGATTTCATATTGACACGCACAAGTTATAGATTCTTGTTTTAACTCTAGTTTATGGAATTTCGCTAAAATAATTAAAATCAATTTGGTTGAAAATTAAAGATTATGGCGATTGATCTTAGTTGAAGCGACTAAAAATTACTGACTAAATTTTCACTGTCATAATTGGATTCGGTAAAAAGCGTAATTCTTAGTCCTTTTTTAAAGGATTTAATAGCATCTTCCCGCGAATCATAGAGATCAAAGATTCTTATCGAATTATTTTTGAAAAAGACTAAACCAGTAGCCAATACGGGTTTTACTATACGAATTGTTCCGCCTTTGGTAACAACAGTTCTCAAAAAGATAATCAAGCTACTTAGAAATGCAGGATCAATATATTCACATTGTGATATATCAACAATATATTGGATAAAACCGCAATTATAATAATTATCAAGTAAGCTCTTAATTGCGCTTGATTCTAAAAATGTCGCATGTTTAAGATTAACAGTAAAAACCGCAAGAGCATCTATTTGTTCGACCAAGAAGTCCATAATTTCAAATAATAAAATTAGTAATTTTATAAGTGACGACAACTTTATTATCGAATTTAAACTCTTTTTTAATAAGATGCCAATATATAATTTCTATTCTCAACAGATTTTGACCATATTTTATTCTTATTAAAGATGATTCCATATAATTATTAATTCATGCTACCCTACCCTAGGAAATTTGGAGTAATGGAATTTAGATTTTTTCCTAATATTCCGATATTCCGAAAGATTGTCTTTGCGAAAGTGAATTATTAATAAGAAAAGGGGCACATACTTTTATTTCAGTATAAGATGTCCAAGTTTATCGCGTTTTGTCTTAAGGTAACGCTCGTTATTTGGATTTGGGGTAATTTCAATAGGAAGCCTTTCAACAATTTCTAAGCCATAACCTTTTAATCCTACAATTTTTTTGGGATTGTTAGTCAGCAAGCGCATTTTTTTAACGCCAAGGTCAAGAAGAATCTGCGCTCCAATGCCGTAATCTCTTAAATCCGGTTTAAAGCCAAGCTCTTCATTTGCTTCCACAGTATCTCTACCAAGATCTTGAAGTTTATAAGCTTTTATTTTATTAAGGAGACCAATGCCTCTCCCCTCTTGCCGCATATAAACTATAATGCCGGATTCTTCCTTTGATATTATTTCAAGAGCGGCGTTAAGCTGGTCGTGGCAGTCACATCTTAAAGAATGGAATACATCGCCGGTAAGGCACTCAGAATGCATTCTGACTAAAGTAGGATTGTCAGGATTAATCTTTCCTTTAACCAGGGCAATATGTTCCTTCTTGTCGACGAGACTTTTATAAAGAGTCAATTTAAAATTTCCGTGGACAGTAGGAAGTTTCGCATCAGCAACGTGCTCAATTAGTCTTTCTTTTTTGAGGCGGTACTGAATTAAGTCTTTAACAGTAAGAATTTTTAGATTAAACTTATGAGCAATTTTCACAAGTTCCGGAACTCTTGCCATCTCGCCATTATCATGAAGGATTTCGCAAAGGACACCGGTTGGTTTTAGATTAGCAAGGCGGCTAATATCGACGGCAGCTTCGGTATGTCCGGCTCGCCTTAGGACGCCTTCATCATAAGCGCGAAGCGGGAATATATGACCGGGTCTGGCGAAGTCGGAAGCTTTGGTAGAATCATCATTTATTTTTTTAATGGTTAGGGCTCGATCTGCGGCAGAAATTCCGGTAGTAGTTCCTTCAATCGCATCGATGGTCACTGTGAACCGAGTGCCGTGAAGAGCAGAATTAGAGTCAACCATTAAAGGAAGTCCAAGCTCATCCAATCGTTTTCCGTTCACAGCCACACATAGCATTCCCCTGCCATGTTTAGTCATAAAGTTAACGATTTCGGGAGTGACATATTCCGCCGCGCAAACAAAGTCACCTTCGTTTTCTCTATCCTCATCATCAACAATAATTATAATTTTGCCATTTTTAATTTCTTCAATGGCTTCATCAACAGAACAAAACATTTATAAACCTAATTTTTCTAATGCTAAATTAAAGAAATAGTCAATATTTGTTTAACTGCCTTCTTTAGCAGTAACAACAGTAGCGATAGCAGAGCGTTCATATTTTAGTTTTACGTTTTCGGTAACTTGGAGCAATACTGTTTTTTCATCAATAAAAACAACCGTTCCATGAAGTCCACCACTTGTAATAACTTTGTCGCCCTTCTGGATATTTGAGAGCAATTTTTCTCTTTCCTTAGCTCTTTTTTGTTGAGGTCTAATAATCATAAAATAAAAAATTAAGAATATAGCACCGAACATCACCACAGTGCTGATTAAGTTAGAACTTCCGCCGCCACCTGCGGGGGGAGCCATTGCTAATAGAGTTTCCATTAAGCCTCCGATTTATAGTTATTGTTTATATTAGTTTTTGTAATTATTTCCGATTTCCAATTTTGAAAGTCGCCTTGTTTAATATGTTCCCTTGCTTGTTCAACAAGCTTCAGATAATAGTGTAAATTATGAATACTGCTAAGCTCAAGTGCAAGAATTTCTTTTGCGATAAAAAGGTGTCTTAAATATGCGCGTGAAAAATTTTTGCATGTAAAGCAATCGCAATTTGCATCAACCGGATTAAAGTCATTTTTATATTTTGCATTCCTCATAGAAAGGATACCTCCGGAAGTAAAGAGATATGCATTTCTAGCATTCCGGGTTGGCATAACGCAATCAAACATATCTACACCGCGTTCAATTGCTTCGAGAATATTTTCTGGTCTGCCAACGCCCATTAAATATCTTGGTCTGTCTTCCGGCATAAAATCCGTAGTGAAATTTATCATTTCATACATTATTTCTACAGGTTCACCTACAGCAAGACCGCCGATTGCATATCCGTCAAAGTCAAGAGCTAATAAATCCTTTGCTGACTTTTCGCGTAAATCCTTATAAACGCTTCCTTGGATAATTCCAAAAAGAAATTGATTATGTCCATAAAGCGGAGAAGAATTTTCAAACGCATCTTTATTAAGAATTGCCCAGCTGGATGTAAGTTTAGTTGAATTATTTGCGTAATCATAATCGCAAGGATAAGGAGTACATTCATCCAATGCCATCATAATATCCGAGCCAATGCTTCTTTGAATATCAATCACTTTTGACGGTGTAAAAAAATGTTTTGAACCGTCAAGATGAGATCTAAACTCAACTCCGTCAAACTTAAGTTTGCGCAATTCCGATAAACTAAAGACTTGATACCCGCCACTATCCGTAAGAATAGGTTTTTGCCAATTCATAAATTCATGAAGACCGCCGGCTTCATTAAGGACATCTGTTCCCGGTCTTAAATAAAGGTGATAAGTATTAGAAAGAACAATTTGTGCTTGAATATCTTTCTCTAAATAATCTTTATTAACAGCTTTCACCGTGCCCTGAGTACCTACAGGCATAAAAATTGGTGTCTCAACTTTTCCGTGGGCAGTTTCAAAATAGCCTGTTCTTGCCTTACAATTTTTATCTTTCGTTAAAACATGAAGATTAAGCAAATTTACCTACTGCTGAATAGTGATATTTTTCAAGCTTACAAATTTAAGGCTTATTTTGCTCAAGTGCCAAAAAGAAATTCGAGGGTGGAAAATGATGCACTGCTGACCAAAATAATTTTAGAATTCATAATAACCTGTGGAATTATGCGGAATTATTATTTTATATTGTGCACTACAATACAATTCATCTTATTTCGTCTATATGCATTTGGTTCATCAAGAATCTAAGAGCCACACAGTTGCGATACAAAGGCCAACGACATTTTTTAGATAATTTTCTTCTATGGATT
>JAJYCM010000249.1 GCA_021778375.1 Bacteroidota bacterium | reverse complement strand
TAAGCAATCGTCAGAAGGCGGTCTGTCGGCAGGAATAGGCCTAAGATATAATTTTGGAGCATTTTATGCCAAAGTAGATTACAGTTATACAGACTTTGGAATATTTGGTCCGATAAATAGAATTTCAATATCAATTGGATTATAGAGGTCATAACTAATTAATTTCTAAAAACAAAAAGAGAGGTTCACAATGAAAAAAGTAGTGCTTACTTTAATGTTCGCATTTTTGAGCGTGTCCTTGTTTGCTCAAACTACTATCCCTGTTACTTTTAGAGTAAACATGGGCTCACAAATTTACAGTCAAAAATGGAATCCAAATACAGATTCTTTATTTGTCCGAGGCGATTTCCAAACTTACGCTGGTGACACTGTCACATGGAGTGGTTATAAATTTAAGTTAGCTCCACAAAAGTCTGGTGATTCAATTTATGTTTTAACTGTTAATATTGCTGATAGTGCGGTAGGAAAAACTGCTAGCTGGGGGTATAAATATGTGGAAACAATAAAGGGAAGTGATACATGGGAATCATCAAATAATAGACCGTTAGTAATTACGAGTACTGCTGCCGATACATTACCAGTTTATTACTTCAATAACGATTCTTCTCATGTTGCTCCGGTAATAGTAACTACTGTGAAAAATATTGTTAAATTTCAAGTTGATTTAACCAGTTATTATGGTACAGCTCCGGGACAATTTGATCCTTCAAAAGATTCTATTGTTGTGATGGGCTTAAACAACTGGGGTGGATGGAATCCTGATCCTAATACTTTCAGTGGAAATAGAACACTTCAACCTGTGTTTGGTCAGCCAGGAATGTATGCAACAACATTGACATTCTATGGACCGGTTGGTGATTCTACAGCTTGGAAAGTTAAAGCATATCCTGATGCTAATTTCGGAAATGGTGGTGGTTATGAAACCATTGCCGGTAATAGGTATTATACTTTTGTAAATGATTCTGTTAATACTCAACTAGTTGGTCCAATTGTACCCGGGCTTATTATCTATGCCGGTACTATAGCAACCGACCAGAATATTACATTTAATGTTTATATGGGAAATGCGGTTAATTTCTATAATAAGCAGCCAATTGATCCATCAAAAATTAATTTTGTAGGACTAAAAGGCGGAATTAAACCAATAGGAAACTGGGCTGGAAACTGGGATGTGTCAGATACAGTCGATGGGCCTACTTATGCGGATACAATTTCCACTTTAAAAGTAATGCACAAAGTATCTTCAAATGTTTGGTCAATTACACAGAAATTCCCTGCTGGTACACCTGGTGGCACATTTGAGTTCAAATTTGGTTGTGAATATCCTGGCGCAGATACAGCTAACGGTGGTTCTCATCCTTTAGATAATGAAAACGGAACAGGTATAAATCATAAATGGTTACTTCAAGATGCATCTACACCAGTAGTCTTAAATTATATCTTTGGAACTGTAGATTCTGTTGGTCAACTTCCTACAGGAATCAAGCAATCGGACAGCAAGATTCCAATGAAGTTTGAACTTAGCCAAAATTATCCAAATCCGTTCAATCCATCGACAATTATAAAGTATAGCGTTCCTAAAGGACAGTTAGTAACTCTTAAAGTTTATAATATGCTTGGACAGGAAGTTGCTACTCTTGTAAACAATCAGCAAAATGCTGGTAATTACGAAGTTACATTTAACGCAGATAAATTAGCAAGCGGTATTTACTTCTATACATTGAATGCTGGAAGTTTTGTTTCAACTAAGAAAATGATCTTATTAAAGTGATGCATCGTTTGAAATAGTCAAAGATCAAATCCAAATTTAGGTTTTGAACTTAAGGCTAAATGAATATATAAACCCAATTTCGCAAATAGCGGGATTGGGTTTATTATTTTATCTCTATTGTGCTAATTCGAGTTATTATTTTAATAATAAAACTTTATTAAAATAATAAAGAGTATATTCTGCGACTCTCAAACAATCCAGTATTTACGCCCTAAAATTAAAGATAATTTGATCAAAAGTGATAAGTCTCTATGTAACTTTGCGGGCATAATATTTGAAATAATAATTGTTTTATTATCGTCTTTTGATGTTCGGTCGGTAGAAAAGAAAATATTTAAATAAAAGGTTTAATCATTGTTATGCTAAACATTCATAAAATTGATGAAATAATTCATCCAAGGTCTTCCCTTTCCTTGGCGCCAAGGTCTGTCGAGGTAATTATAATTTTTAGTTTTTTTAATTTTTTCTTTTCTATAACTTCACGAATAAAAAGATTAATATTGGGGTAAGAAAATTTTTAATAAAGAGGCCTGGTTAATCATTTTTCAAATAAGGAGCAATAATGGCTGCATCGATAACATCGACGTCAACATCTCAACATTTAAATAATACCAATAAGAATTACACGACTGAATTGACAATTCTTACATCTCTGTTTTTTATGTGGGGATTTTTAACTTGCTTAAATGATATTCTGATACCGCATCTTAAAGCAGTCTTTTCATTAAATTATGCCCAGGCAATGTTGATACAATTTTGCTTCTTCGGAGCCTATGCGCTTATCTCTCTTCCTTCAGGAATACTAGTAGAAAAAATTGGCTATAAAAGAGGTATAATAATCGGGTTAGTTACGGCTGGAATTGGTTGCTTAGCATTTTATCCTGCCGCAGCCACACGCTCTTATCCTCTTTTTCTTCTTGCTCTTTTTATACTTGCCTCCGGTATAACTTTGCTCCAGGTAGCTGCAAATCCTTACGTCGCAATACTTGGCAAGCCGGAAACAGCTTCGAGCAGATTAAACCTTACACAAGCATTTAATTCATTAGGAACTACGATTGCCCCCTATTTCGGTTCTCTTTTAATCCTTTCTATTGTGGTCAAAAGTACGGAAGAAATTCAGAAGATGAACCCGGTTCAATTATCTGCCTATCAACTAACCGAAGCAAGCGCAGTACAAGTTCCTTACCTTGGATTGGCAGCGGCATTATTATTAATTGCCGGATTTTTTGCCTTGATTAAACTTCCGGAAATTGAAGCAAGCTCAGTTGCATCAAGCGGCGGAGACGGCGGCAGTTTTGATTCTCATCATGATAGCGCCTGGGGATATAGACATCTAATTCTTGGCGCTATCGGCATTTTTGTTTACGTCGGCGCAGAGGTTTCTATCGGAAGTTTTTTAGTAAATTATTTCGGAAGTCCTGAAATAATGGGATTAAAAGCTGCTGATGCCGGGAAGTTTGTTTCATTTTATTGGGGTGGCGCAATGGTAGGAAGATTTATCGGCTCGGCAGTTCAAAGGAAAATTAAACCGGGAACCGTCCTTGCTTTTAATGCAGTCGTTGCGAGTATTCTTGTTGTTTCTTCAATGCTTTCATTCGGATACTTTGCAATGTGGTCAATTCTTTTAGTTGGATTATTTAATTCAATTATGTTCCCGACAATTTTTACTTTAGCTATTGATGGATTGGGGAAACATACCGGACAAGGTTCTGGAATTCTTTGCATGGCAATAGTAGGCGGTGCGATAATCCCCGTTGTACAAGGATTTATAGCTGACAGTATCGGCATACATCATGCATTTATTCTTCCTGTGTTATGTTATTTGTTTATTGTTTACTATGGAATGAAAGGTCATATTCCGAACTTCTCAAAGAAATTAAAGGTTCAAAATGCCTAATAAGATTGATGTAACTCTCGGTATAGATATAGGCGGGACTAACACTGTTTTCGGTTTTGTAGACAGGCAAGGGAATTGTGTTGCCGAGTCTTCAATTTCGACAAATCCCTATGAAGCTGCGGAAAATCTTTTTGCAAGACTTCATTTAGAAATTGTAGGGCTGCATAAAAGAATAGTAGATAATTACAATTTTATAGGTATAGGAATTGGCGCACCCAACGCAAATTATTATAAAGGAACTGTAGAGCTGCCTCCGAACTTAAACTGGGGATATGTAAATGTCTTGGAAATAGTTCAGAAATATTTTGATATACCCTCAGCAATTACAAACGATGCAAACGCAGCCGCAATTGGTGAAATGAAGTTTGGCGCGGCTAAAGGGATGAAAGATTTTATCGTAATAACACTCGGTACCGGATTAGGGAGCGGAATTGTTTCTAACGGAGAACTGATCTACGGAGCAGACGGTTTTGCAGGAGAAATAGGGCATACTATATATGACCCAAACGGACGGCAATGCGGATGTGGCAGGAAGGGTTGTTTGGAGACTTATTCTTCCGCCAGCGGAATTAGAAGAACTGTTTATGAGCTTCTTTGCGACTCAAACGATGAAAGCGAATTGAGAAAAATCAGCTTTGCAGATCTTACTGCAAAAACAATTTCCGAAG
>JAJYCM010000248.1 GCA_021778375.1 Bacteroidota bacterium | reverse complement strand
CTATTGTCATCACGGCACAAGAAGTTATGCTGTCTGTAATTATCTTATCGAAAATGGTTTTAAAAATGTTATTAACTTAAAAGGAGGAATCAATTCCTGGTCAGAAGAAATTGATAACTCAATTGAGGTTTATTAAAATATTGGAGGATTAAAATGTTAGAAGAAGGTAAAAAAGCCCCAGTTTTTAAATTAAAAGATCAAGACGGTAAAACAGTTTCATTAAATGATTTTAAAGGAAAAGATGTAATACTTTATTTCTATCCTAAAGACGACACACCTGGCTGTACAACTGAAGCTTGCAACTTTAGGGATGAATTTCCTAAATTTCAAAACATTAATGCTGTAATTCTGGGCATCAGCCCTGATTCAGAAGCTTCGCATAAGAAATTTATCGCTAAATATGGCTTACCGTTCAGTCTTCTTAGCGATGAAAACAAAGAGGTTCTGGAAAAATATGACGTCTGGAAAGAAAAAAATATGTACGGGAAAAAATATATGGGGGTTGAACGAACCACTTTCGTTATAGATGGCGATGGGAAAATCAAAAAAATTTTTAATAAGGTTAAGGTTTCAAATCATTATAATGAAGTTCTTGAGGCGTTAAAGTCTAAATAAAAATTAAAAGAGTTCAAAATGATATATGCAACAAGACGTGCAACGTTTAATGCTGCGCATCGCTTATTTAATCCTAATTTAAGCGATGAAGAAAATATTGATATTTTTGGAAAGTGCAGTAATCCAAACTGGCATGGTCATAATTATGTGCTGGAAGTTGTGGTTGCGGGAGAAGTAGATCCGAATACCGGTTTCTTAATTGATTTGAAAATATTGCGCGATATAATTAACAAAAATATTCTCGAAAAAGTCGATCATAAGAACTTAAATCTGGAAACAGATTTTTTGAAAGGCGTAATCCCTACAGCTGAAAATATTACTATCGGAATTTGGAATGAACTGGTAAATAAAATTCCTACCGGAAAACTATATTCGGTAAAGCTTTACGAAACAGAAAATAATTATTTTGAATATAAAGGAGCTTAGTTTTGAATCAGGAAAAGATGCAAAAACTCATAAGGGAATTACTAGTCGAAATAGGCGAAGATCCTAATCGAGAAGGTTTATTATCTACTCCAAAACGGGTTGGCAAAGCCTATGAATTTTTAACTTCCGGGTATGATAAACAAATAGAAAAAATTTTGAATGGCGCAATCTTTAATGAAAAATATGATGAAATGGTCTTAGTAAAAGATATAGACTTTTATAGTTTGTGCGAACATCATTTATTGCCGTTCTTTGGTAAAGTTCATGTAGCCTATATCCCTAATGGAAAAATAATCGGACTTAGCAAAATCCCAAGAATAGTTGAAATGTTTTCTCGCCGGCTTCAAGTGCAGGAAAGAATGACTCAGCAAATTGCCGATACAATTAATAAATATATAGAGCCGAAAGGCGTAGCCGTGGTCTCTGAAGCAAACCACATGTGCATGATGATGCGCGGTGTGGAAAAACAAAATTCTTCGGCAACTGCAAGCGCTGTGCATGGATTGTTCAAAGAAGATGCTAGGACAAGGACGGAATTCCTTAACTTAATTGCTATCAAAAGTTTATGAGTGATATGGGTCAACCCGGAGTCTGGATTACTGGAGCGAGTTCCGGCATTGGGAAAGCTGCAGCTATTGAGTTTGCAAAAACCGGAGCGAAAGTTTTTGTTTCATCAAGGCGGGAATCAGAGCTTTCAAAAATTAATTCCGAAATATCTGCAACAAAATTAAACGTGGATGTATACCCTTGCAATGTAAGTTCTTATTCGAATGTAGTTCAAACAGTCAAAAAAATTTTAGTTACCAACCAAATTGACTGCCTGGTAAATAATGCAGGCGTTACTTCGTTCAAAACTGCAGAACAAAATTCAATTCAAGAAATTAAAAACATAATTAATATAAATTTATTAGGTGCAATTTATTCCATCAAAGCCGTCCTTCCTTACATGATTGAAAGGCGAGGAGGGACTATAATTAACATCCTTTCTGTTGTAACTCACAAAGTTTTTACTAATAGCTCTGCATATACTGCATCGAAGATGGGACTTCTAGGCTATACAAATTCATTACGCGAAGAAGTTAGAAAGTATAATATTAAAATAATTAACATTATGCCAGGAGCTACAAGCACTGAAATGTGGTCTCCCGAAATTAAAGAAAAAAACCACGGGCGTATGATGAAAAGTGAAGAAATCGCAAAGATAATTGCCTGGGCCTATTTGCAAAAAGAAAATTTAATTACTGAAGAAATCCTGCTTAGACCGATGGAAGGTGATTTATAAAAATAAAAAAGCCGGGTTAAACCCGGCTTTTTTTGCTATTTCATCATTCTGCATTCACGTCGAAACTTATTCATCATAGGATGTCTCATTCCTCCTAGGAATCGCTCCGCACGAACAATTTTCTGTTGTTCCGGCGTAAGCAAAGCATAAACATCAAGCATGTGATTTGCCATTGCCGTCGCAATAGCATCTTTTGCATTGTTAATGTTTCCGACAGCGGCAAGAACATCGTTTCTTGCGAAATCAGACTTCATTGTCAATTCTTTTAAAGCAAGCTTACTTTTTGCAAGATTTGCCTTCAAATCGATCATATTTTTCTGGAAATCAAGTCTTAAACCCGCAATTTTTTCCTTTTGCTGATCGGTTAATTTCAACTTTGCCATTAACATCGGAAAACCGCCCCTCATCTCTTTTTTCATGCCCATTCTCATTCCGGCGCTCATACCCTTACCTTGACCCATTTTACCGTTCATTCCGGCTGGCTGTGAAAATGCGGCTGAAGAAAAAACAAATGCTAAAGCTAAAATTGCTACTGCAATTACTGATGTCTTTTTCATTTTTGAACCTTTCTTTATGTTTTGTCATTTTGACATTGAAGATGTATTTTTGGTTTAAAGTAAAAAAGTTTAAACCAAAAAACCACAATTCTTGTCAAAAACATAGAAAATAAAAGAGCTGAATGACTGATACCGACAATGATTTTGAACTTATAAACAGTTTTATTTCAGGTAACCAAGCCGCGTTTAATAAAATTGTTTTAAAGTATCAGCAAAAGATTTACTGGCATGCAAGAAGGATGACCGGCAATCATTTAGACGCTGATGAAGTCGTTCAGGAAGTATTAATAGTTCTTTATAATAAACTCAAAGATTTCCAATTTAAATCTTCTCTTTATACTTGGATATATAAAATAACAGCTACCAGAAGTATCAACTACTTAAAGAAAAGAAATCTTAGACAAATATTTTCTTTTGATGATCTTGAAGCAAAATCCGTCAGCAGCAGCGAGGATGTCATTAAAGATCTGGAAACTAAAGAAAAATTGGATAGCCTTGAAAAGGCTCTTCAAAAAGTTCCTCTGCGCCAGCGTGAGGTTTTTATAATGAGGAATTTTGATGAAATGAGCTATGAAGAAATTTCTGAAATTACCGGCGTAACCACCGGCGGTTTGAAAGCAAATTATTTTCATGCTATGAAAAAAATTATGGAGATAATGCAAAACAATGAATACTAACAATAAAATAGTTGAATATCTCGATGGACAATTGAGCCAAGAGGAAAAAGACTCATTTGAAAATGAGCTAAAATCTTCGCCAGGTTTACAGAGTGAATTTCAACAGTATAAAAAATTCAAAGAAAGTCTGACTCAACTCCGGAATATTGAAGTCGACGAATCCTATTTTATCGAAACTATCCCAAAGTTTAGAACAAGGCAATCTGTTTTGAAAAGATACGGAGTCGTACCGAAACTAACCCTAAGCCTTTCTACGCTTTTAGCGGTCGCTTTAGTCTTTGTCTTAATATTTTTCAGATCAAATAAAGTAGCTATTCCAAATAAAGTAGTAGTAGTCGATTCAAACGGTGTGGATTTTTCTACCTTGCTAGATCCAAGCTCCGATAATTTTAATTTGAATTATATCTCGAGTAACGAGGCATCTCATTATGATTCTCTACTAAATTCAATGATAACCAAAGCGCTTGATCTTTCACCAGATGAACTAAGTTATGTTGCTCCGAGTAACAATTCAGATTTGACAAGCTTGCTTCAAAACATAAATGAAAAAGAAGCCGACAATATTTATAATGAAGTACTCAAACAGAAAATTCTTGGAAGGTAATTAAATGAAAAATATTTTTTTAATAATATTTCTGACCATGTCTGCGTCATTCGTAATCTTTGCACAGCCCATTCGACGTGACAGGGGACCTATGAAAAAAATTGAAGAACTTGAGAAAATTAAGCTGATAGAAACATTAAACATGAATGAAGAGACAACCCTTCGATTTTTTACAAGGT
>JAJYCM010000247.1 GCA_021778375.1 Bacteroidota bacterium | reverse complement strand
GGCAGAAACACGTCCGCGCATTTCATCCGGAGTGAAAAGCTGGATAATTGTAGCCCGAATTATTACGCTAACATTATCAAACAATCCGCTTAAGAATAAAACGAACAAAGAGAAATAGAAACTTTTGGACAATGCAAACAAAATCATCGAAATACCGAACGCAAAGACACAAATTAATAGATTGCGTCCGGCATTTTTGAAGAATGGATTATGAGCTTGTATAACAGACATAATTATTTCGCCCAAGGCAGGAGCAGCTCTCAAAAAGCCTAATCCTTTAGCACCGATATGAAGAACCTGGTCGGCAAAAATAGGAAGAACGGAAACAGCACCACCAAAGAAAACCGCGAACATATCAAGAGTAATTGCGCTTAAAATAATCTGTTCCTTAAAAACAAATTTCAGACCTGCAGAAAGACTTTGCCAGATAGTTTCTTCTGAGGTTCGAGCCGGTAATTGTTTGTTTTGTACTTTGGCAAACAATAAAAAACCAGCTGCGCTCATTATGATAACGACTAAATATGCATTTCCTATACCGGAAAAGCCATAAATTAATCCTCCTGTGGCAGGCCCTGTTACGTCGGCAAGTTGCCAAGCTAGGCTGTTCCAGGTGGAGGCATTTCCAAATAATTCGCGCGGTATAAGCTGAGCAACAAATGCGCCTTGAGCAGGAGACATAAATCCGCGAGCCACTCCAGTAACAATAATTATTAGATAAATTGGAAATACACCGTGTTCAACAAGAATAATATGGAACCTTGTAGAGATCAGAAAAAGCGCAGAAGCAGATAAAAGATAAACGATATTAGAAATAAGTATAATTTTTTTTCTGGTTACTACATCTGCGACGTGACCGGCAAACAGAGAAATACTAAGAAACGGTAAAGCTTCGGAAAGTCCGATTAAGCCTAAGGAAAGTGCATCATGTGTAATTTCATAAATTTGCCAGCCTACTATAATTGATTGCATTTGAATTGCAAAGGTTAGGAGAAAACGAGCACTGACAAACCACTTAAAGTCATTTATCTTTAAAGATGCATATGCGTCATCGTTTTTTAGATCATAATCCATTTTAACATAATTCTTTTGTCGATGTATTATTTATAAACCAAAATAGATTGTTAAGGTATATCATTCAGGGATCAAAAATAAACTAGACACAATAAACTGCATAGAAAATACTTGATAGGAATAACCATTTTGACCATTGACTGTTGTGAAAATAGATATGAAAAATTATTATCACTAAAAGAAATTTCGAGTATTCTAATTTTTCCCAGTAACTTTGGCTGGGTTAAAAAGATTTTCAATTCTTCTGCCGCCCATAAATCTTTTTTCATAATAAGTATCATCAATTGAAGAGACAATTACACCATTTCTTGAACTTGCGTGGGCAAATAGATGATCGCCAATGTAAATCCCAACGTGTCCCGGTTTAATTCCCCTTCGCGTGTTAAAAAAAACTAAGTCGCCAAATTTAAGGTCTTCAACATTATCGACCGGATCGCCTTCTGTAAATTGCTCGTGAGCACTTCTTAACAAGTCGATAGAAAATGTTTTGGAATATATTTTTTGTGTAAATGCAGAGCAGTCAATTCCATTAGCAGTATTACCGCCATATTTATATGGGGTATCTAAATATTTTATTATCTCCATCAGCATCTTTTCTCTGCCAGTAACTTGATATGTAGTAAGTTTCTCATCTTTTGATTTAAGTTTTTTCATCAAAGAAGCTATGTCAATGCTTTTTTCATTAGGAGGAACGTCATCCGTATCAGATTCAACTGATTCATTGTCGTTTAAGGTCGTATCAAAATTTTGTACTTTATCTGAAAAATTATTTTTTTCTTTGTCTGAGCTAAATTTTACGGTGGAATTATTTTTGTCGGCTTTTTCTTTAGATGTGTTGTATCGCGTAGTGCTTGTAGTCGATGCACAACCCGAAATTAAAAGTATGCTGGTTATTCCAAAAAAACATAGATAACTGTAACGGATTTTTCTCATTTATTTTTAGCCAAGATATGATTTTAAATTTTTACTTCTTGAAGCATGTCTAAGTCTACGGATTGCTTTCTCTTTTATTTGCCTAACTCTTTCGCGCGTCAGATTAAACCTTTCACCAATTTCCTCAAGGGTAAGAGAATGTTCCTTGTTTAATCCAAAATAAAGTCTAATAACTTCCGATTCTCTTTCGGATAAAGTTGAAAGAGCGCGATTTATTTCGGATTTGAGCGATTCGATCATCAGAGTATAATCGGGTGTAGGAAGTTCATCATTTTCAATTACATCCAAAAGACTATTCTCTTCACCTTGGGTGAAAGGAGCATCCATAGAAACATGTCTGCTAGAAATTTTTAAGGTTTCGGCAACATCTAGAACATCCATTTCGAGTTCTGTCGCTAGTTCCACAGCGGTTGGTTCTCTTTCAAATTCTTGTTCAAGATTGCTATATGCTTTACCGATTTTATTCAGAGCACCGACTCTATTGAGCGGCAGTCTGACAATTCTCGATTGTTCTGCAAGGGCTTGAAGAATTGACTGCCTAATCCACCATACAGCATAAGAAATGAACTTAAAGCCACGAGTTTCATCAAATCTTTTAGCCGCTTTAATCAGCCCAAGGTTTCCTTCATTTATTAAATCACCAAGGGATAAACCCTGATTTTGATACTGTTTTGATACGCTCACAACAAAACGCAAGTTTGCCTTTGTCAGCAATTCAAGAGCAAGTTGATCACCCTTTTTTATTCTAATAGCCAACTCAATTTCTTGGTCTGGAGTAAGCAGGTCAACTTTGCCAATCTCCTGCAAATATTTATCAAGGGACTGGCTTTCACGATTGGTAAATTGTTTCGTTATTTTCACTTATCTACCTCGCTGAAAAAAGTTAAAAATCAAATGAAGATTAAAAGTTTATAATCTATTCTCTAATAAATATATTTTTAACTTTAATTTAATAGCAACAAATTCTTAATTCAATATTGACCGTAAAAAGCTTTTACCTTTTAATAAATTATTCACCTTAAAAAAATCTGCGATAGTTTTTCCGACATCAGAAAATGTTTCTCTTATACCTAAGTTTATCCCTGTTTGGTTTTTCACAAAATATAACACAGGGACATACTCACGGCTATGATCTGTGCTAGGTGTAGTAGGATCATTTCCATGGTCTGCAGTAATTATTAAAGAATCTGATTCGTCAAGCTTTTCCAAAAATTCAATAAGAAAGTGATCAAATTCTTTAAGTGCATCGGCAAACCCCTTTGGGTCATTTCTATGCCCGAAGTAGACGTCAAAGTCAACCAGATTAGCAAAAATAAAACTATTATTAATTTTTGACGAATATTCCAATAATTTGTTACAGCCTTCCCTATTAGATTTTGTTATTTCCTGGATTTTAATTCCACGATAATTAAAAAGATCGTTTACTTTACCAATGGCAATTGTATCAATATTATTTTGGGAAAGAATATCTAAAATAGTTTCAGAAGGAGGGGGGAGTGAAAAATCTTTGCGATTTGTTGTACGCGTAAATTTTCCAGTTTCACCCACAAAAGGGCGTGCAATTACACGCCCGACATTTAAGGGTTGCTCCAAAACTTTTTCCCGGGTTACTTTGCAAATTTCATAAAGTTTTTCAAGTGGGATAATTTCTTCATGTGCGGCAATTTGAAAAACTGAATCCGCCGAAGTATATACTATTGGGAAAGCGGTTTTAAGATGTTCTTCTCCGAGTTCTTTAATAATTTCTGTTCCCGAAGCGGCTTTATTTCCTAGTATGCCATTGCAGCCTGTAAGAAATAAAAACTTATTAATTATATTTTCCGGAAAACCATTTGGAAAATATGAAAAATCTTCCGTAACATGGAGCCCAGCTAATTCCCAATGACCGGTTGTAGAATCTTTTCCATTAGAAACTTCTTTCAACTTTCCGAAAGAGGCTAATGGATTAGAACTTTTAATCAAGCCTTTAATGTCTTGAATATTTCCTAATCCAAGTCCTCCAAGATTGGGCAAGTAAAGACCGCCAACAGCATCAGCAATGTTGGCTAAAGTATTGCTCCCTTCGTCGCCATATTTTTTTGCATCCGGCAGCTCACCAATACCAACGCCGTCTAATATGATTAAGAAAAAATTATTCATTCAAACATTTACAGCTTAAGGAAAAACGAAATTTAGATGATTTAATTTAGTTGATATTTCGGACTGTATTCCCGCCCTTTTCTAGTGCCTTTTGAAGTGCAAGGTCGGCGTTAAAAATAATTTCATCAGCGTTTACTTTACCATTGGCAGAGGCAACTCCAATTGATACAGTATAAGTAGTCTGCTTTGAAACAACGGCAATTGGCCTCCTGGCAATTTTAACTCTCAATTTTTCCGCCCAAAGGAAA
>JAJYCM010000019.1 GCA_021778375.1 Bacteroidota bacterium | reverse complement strand
TAATTGACAATATATACCCCCGTAGCACAGACTATCAGTCTGTGCCTCCTCTTAACAACAACAAAGCTCTTCAAAACGCAGTCGAAGAATTTTACCGCACCGAATTTTGGGACAAAATTCAGGGCGACAAACTTCCGTCCCAACTCATCGCAGATGAACTCTTCGATACCTCCGTTAACCTTGGAGTCTTCGCAGCCTCCGAAATCCTTCAGCGCACACTAAACCTCCTCAACAAAAATGGCAGCCTTTACCCGGATATAGTTATTGACGGAATAATCGGCAGCCAAACACTCGAAACCCTTAACCAATGCATCGCCGCCAACGAAGAAAAACTCATATTCAACCTTCTCAACTTCTTCCAGGCAAAGAGATACATCGAAATAATGGAACGCGACCATTCACAAGAAATATTCATTGGTTGGTTTACTAGAATTGAGATAACGAACCATGCGTAACAAAATCATTTTTATAATCATATCCCTAGTTATTCTATCCGGAATAATACTATTCGGTAGGTATTCATCCAGGAACGAAACAATAAAAACCGAAACCACATACTCAATCGGAAACACACAGCAGCTTTATAAAAAAGGGAAGGGGACAGTTACTGCAAAAGTAGATACCTTTCATAACGCAGTAAACTTAAAACCATCTGCAGAAGACACAACATACAACTTCATCAAAGAAGACAGCGCCTACAAGCTTTCAATCAAAATAAAACCGCTCCCGGAGGATAACCTTGCAATGGAATATTTTCTTAATGTAGCCTCAAAAGAAATTATCCGTATAGACACCATCTACCAACTTCGCATCGACACACTGAAAATCAAAGAAACAATAAACGATAAATCAACCCCAAGCTTTTACAACACCTTATTATTTGGCGCTATTACAACAGCCTTAATAATAATCCTAATACTCCAATTCATTCCCTAACTCACAATTAACCATACACTAAAATGCCAAAAGAAGACAAAGTAAAACTCGCAATAGAACTAATAAAATTCTTTCTATACATAGTAACCCTAATAATCTCAATAGCATTTGCCTTCAACTCAATGGACAAGCGCATCTCAATAATCGAATCCGAAATGAAATACAAAGTCAACACCACACTACTCTTAGAAAAGCTCGATCAAGTCAAAGACGACATCAACAAAAAAATCGAATCCGAAATCTCCAAAGTCAAAAAATAAATTATTTTAATCTCCAATGAAAAATCTCATCTGAATTCTTATTATTTCGCTCTAACATTAATTCCTTCCTTAGATTCATTCTTAAAAGTTTTAGCACCGCTCTTGCATCGCCCTTACCTTTTTCATTCATTGTGTCTGAAAACTCTTTAACCGCATTAAATTCTTCTTTAGTTCCAAATAGCTGAATATCTGCAACCGCTTTTTCCATATCTCTTTTCATATCGTCAGAAATATTATTTTCTCTTCCTGATCCAAATTCAAGTTTCCTATATGCTTGTATTAAATATGATGTTATTATTTCTCGTCTTTTTGTCTTTTTATCCAAATTAACTTTAATCCAAAAATTTACCAACCATCCAATAAATACAATTATCGCTGGTACTATTATTTTCCATTTATCTAAAATATCATTTGTTTGTGAGGTGATATTGTAAAACATTTTAAACTCCTATATTTATTTATTACGTAAAAAATATGGGCAAAGGTAATCCAATAATTGAAACTTGAGTTAAATGTAGCATAAATATAAATACTTTATAAGAAAAACTCGACCAGGTAAAAGACGACATCAACAAAAATAATCTAATCCTAAATCTCCCGTATCTCCATTCCGCCATTTTCTGGAAAAGTCAAAAAATATAAATCCTCATTACTACTGATTACATTTTTTCGTCTTACGTACAATGAAATGCGTTAAAAAGTTTTATGAACTAGTCCGTAGAAAGGGAAGTGTAGCGCCGGCAAGATAAGTTTGCCATAATCCTGTATAGGCGTCATATAATAAGAAACTTAATATAACCCAGAGGAGATACATTTATGTTGGATTTGTTATGCTATTCATCCTTACCACAGAACAACTATTAACAAGAAACTTAACACGGAACGACAAAGCCAATAATTACACATATGCCCTCTGCAGTCTTCGTCCGATTGGCAAGCAGATTAGCTTTCGCTTCCCTCACAAATTTCCAGTAATGCACGTGCGTAGGCAAAAGCACGCTCTTTAACCCAATCAATATTTATAAAAAAAATCCAAATAATTAACATTGGAAATACAACCAATAGACTTAATAACGTATCCAGTATTGCAATATCATTGAATATAATATGAAATTGATTCACCTTTACATATTTAATATAAAACCTAAACAAAAATAGTATCAGCGAAATAATTGTAATTGTGACTCCAAATAACTTGGATGAATAAAGATTTCTAGCAAAACCATAATTCATATTTTCTTTGAATACCAAAGGATATTTTACATTATCTCTGCTAAAGTTCCGTAAATATCTTATCGCTGAATCATATACTTCATCTGTCAACTCACTATTTCCTTTCTCATCTTCAATGCTTGGAAATGTTGTTGATAATCTTCCTGAAAGAAAAGAATGATATCTATTCTTTGTGAGTTTATCGATTGTATTATCGTTGTGCCGTAATAAAGTTGTAGCGGGGTTTCCACCCATCTTATGAAATAATAAAATCTCTTTTTTTCTGCCAACCGTAGCGAAATAATTTGAAAATAAAGAGAGAATACCAAATGATATAATTAAAGTAATAACTGTATTGTATGAGTCCCTTGTTTCAGGAAACCATATTAATATAATTGAAAACATAGGAAAAATAATTATCAATACTGGTTTCACGCGAGCATTCAAAGTATATGCATCAAATAGGCTTTTTAATTGTTCAAGCATATTCTTTAATCCTCAACTTCAGAAAACAATTCAATTGGCTCTATAGCATACCAATCTTTGCGATCCGGAGCATCATTATGATGATGAATTTGTTTACCATTTGTTTTATACACATATGCCCCGCGACGTCGAAAAGCATTTGTGACTTTTTTGGAAGGATGTTTATCGCTTGATCCTTTAGATACAGAAACGAAAGAAGTTCTTAAAAATTTGTCCTCTGTTTTGCGGAAACCAAGAATTTTGTCTAAAATAGTTGGGCCAACATTTCTTTTACTTCCGTGGTGAGGTACTTGTACTAACCAAAGACTATTATAATCAAAATTATTAGCGTCTAATAAATTGGTTACTTGTGTTAAAGCAGGTATCCCTGCATCGCTTGTAAACAAAAGATTATTCGCACCTTGATTTAACAATATTATTGTGCTGCTATTATTCTCGGCACTTGTTTCCCCGTCGTCGTCAAGTGTTTCGATATCCCAGCTTTCCAAAACTCTTTCTGCAAAATCAACAGCCGCCTCAATGGCTTTTCCCATAAATGAAGCTTCTTTTTGTACTGGTGTACCTCTAAAATCTACCAATAATGATTCATAGTATTCTTTTGAAGGACCTAATACAATTAAATCTTGTTTACTATTTCTTAAGCCAGTGAATGGTTCTTTAATAGTAATGTTTTTCTTCTTGGCAATTGTTTCTAAGTTATGCGCATCATCCAATGATCTTTTTAATATTTCTTTAACGCTATTATCTGTTATTCTACCATCTTTGAACAGATCAGCAATATCTTTTGTATGATTCCAAGGTTGATGCATCCATAATTCAGAGACATCCATATTTTCTAAAACCACTGTTAATCCTGAAGAATGATCCATATCAGGATGAGTTGAAACGACAAGATCAACTTTGTCGGTTTTGAAATATGATTGAATATGCTCTACAATGTTATCACCACTTGCTTTAAACCCTCCATCTATAACAACTATTTGTTGTTCTTCCCGTTTTCCAAACAAGTTACCGTACCGGACTACTATAGCATCACCGGATTTTTCTCCATCGCCAACTGGTAAGAAATCTACTTCATATCCCATTTTAACCTCATAAATTTAATTAAATTAATGCCATTACAAATAAGCTGCGTCCACGAACAAGGATGCCAACCAATATCAGCTACTATATATTTATCACAAATTTTATCTAACAGTACAACCTTAAACAAGCAACTTTACACGGGACTATAAAACTACGTATTACAATAATGCTGAAAGCGAAAACGGCACCCGCTTGATTGACTTGTTATTCACATTTTAATTTCGCAATATTAATCCAGATCGTTTGATATACTCATCTATTCTACTAGATTTATCTGCAACTTTTGCAATTTTATAATCAAGTAGTGTATATCTGTTAGTGTTTATTTCTGGCAATGGAAGTATTGCTCTCCCCCCATCAACATTGACGACTACCTTTTGTTCAATTAAGGAGTCTCCGTAGTAAATATCACAATAATAGCTAGTTGCATGCTTGTCTGCATGCTTTGTTGCCCACGTTTCATGAAAGTTTTTTGCATGAACGCCCACGTCATCATAATTAACTTGTATTCGTAAATTTACATTGTGCTTAAATATTGATGTTTGAACATTCCCAATCTGACTCACATTCCAATCATCCGTTGGATCAGATTCTAAAATCACGCGAAAAATATTATCACGCGTTGGAGAAGTGGTCATTTCACGTATAGATTTTGGCGATTTAGTCTCATTCTCAAGTATTAATTTAATTGCATTTGAGAGTGCAAGGATAAGCGCATCTTTTTGTTTCTTTGATTCGGTAGGTAATGTTGAATCACCGTAATTATAAACAATTGGCCACCTCTTATGGGAAAGGTCAAAAGGTAATCCTTCTTTGGGTGAACCATAAAATTCATTCATAATAATAACAACATTTTCACTTCTAATTGACTTGAGCGCATATCCTAGTTCAATTAAAACATTTGGATTTGGTATATTTTTGCCGGAATTACTTTTGGCAATAATTGTTAAATCCGCTATAAAAACATTTGATGCATCTATTTTAGCAAATATAGTATTTGCAATATCTGGTAAACCAGGAACGCCTTTCGTATCTTGATCAATTCTAACAGCATCTTCAACTAGAAAATTATTATTTAAGTTTTTAACTGCATCTTCTAAACATTTTTTGATAAAACCTCTATTATATTTTGATTCAGTATCACTTTGCCAAGAATAAAATACTGTTTTTTGCATTTATATATCCAAAATATTTTTTGTGTGTAATTTATACTTGTGCTTAGTCTACTATTATTTAAGTGAAATAGAAATGCACTAAGCTGCAAATATTATTTCCAATTCTTTTCAAAATTATTCAAATATGTGGCACCTAAAAATAGGGACTGCATACTATCGTTCCATCAGTTTTTCAGTCAGACGGACTCTTCACACCAAGACCATTGTTTAAAATGTAAATATAAATCATCGCATTCTTTACCGAACTATATTCTAATAATCTTAGTTTCGTTTTATTCTTATGAAATGTCCTAGTAAATCCCTCTCCCGGGAGTACATTCTGAAAGTTTAATGAGGAAGTTTTTATTTGATTATGCAACCCTGCAGCTCCCCACGCAAATCAATATGAAATTTATTTTTAGTATCCATCTTTAGGTCAAATACCTTATCCCAATAAATTTATAGATGAACCTAACTATTAAATCTTTAATCAACAAGAAAACTATTGTAATATTTTGTTTTCTATTGTCAAAAATATGTAATAAGAAAGGTGCTAGACTACTCTTGAAAACTCGTATTAACCCATTATTCCCATACAACCGAATAAGTTGAAGTACAATTTTCTTCTTTTAAAGTTCCGTTTTCATTTATATCAAAATTAAATACTTCAAAAGTCGTCTTTAGCTCCGAAGCATCCACCCAGGAATAATCCTTTATCTCATTAGAAGCTCTGAATTCACCTCCTACAAACTTAGCCTCTACCACAAACTCCAAATGCGAATTCTTCTTTGAAGAACCCACGCTAAGAATCCTAATCGGTTCAACAATAAAATTAGTTTCTTCTTTAATTTCCCGGGCAATTGCACATAAAGGATCTTCTCCTTTTCTTAACCATCCTGCAGGATAGGCGATAGGGTCAGGTCGGTATTTATGATTAAGCAATAAGATTTTCTTATTCTCATTTTGCACTATTCCTATTACGCTGCACATAAAATGCTTATTAAAGAAATTTAGCACAAACCACCAGGAGGACGGAAATAGCATAATTAAACGAACTATAGTATTTCTAAAACCTATAATAACATTGAAAGGTTTTGTGACAAAAACATAATGCATCGCAATTTGATTCCGCGTAATGATTTATTTCTTATAATTTTTCACTCTTAAATTCAGCGTGTGCTTCTTTTAAAGTTACAAGTGCTTCATCACATGCTCTTTTAGTAATTAAATACTGCCGAAGCATTATTACTGAACCCCTATCTTTAGGGAAATTATTATCTGATATAGCATCCCTTGCAAAATCACCAACTGGATCATTTCGGTCTTTTTGTTTTTCAAGCCAGCGGTAAAATTTTCCTACCTTTGGTTTTATTTTCGGCAAATTGGCAAATAGATTCACTGAATCTTTTGGACGGGAATTATCACTCTTTTTTAATATCTTTAATGAAATAAGATATCGTTCATGATTTTCTATTAAATGCCCTGATAAGGAAAAATGATCTTTATGCTCGAATGAATCACATTGAGCACAGTAAAATTTATTATCAATTATTTCATGTGCGTCGCCATGTATGTAATATCTCTCCCGCATTTTGTACCTATAATTTATTAAATCATCATATTTATTTTATAATATCATCTGAGAATAAATTAACCTACTGAATTAAAAATCCAGTAGGTCAATCCAATAATTGAGTAAATTATTTTATGAATTAATTGCTTCTCTTCGCTTTACTTCTACAGTAATGTCATTAAATAATTGCTGATAAATTTTCTCATCATATATTTGCTTAATATTATTTTTTGCACCGTTCCCGGAATAATTTGTTTCTTGAAGATTTATACGAAGTTCTTGAGTCTTATCATTTAATTTATTAACGGTAGCACTTACTTCAATAATGGTATTCTTATCCGTTATTTGTCCTAAAAAGAGAGCTTGAGCAAATTGAGAACCTCCTGATGTCTCTCTGTCAATATTTGCAACTATTAACCCGCTATTCATATCCGTATTTTTTATTACATACCCTTGATCCTGTAGTATTGTCATTGTAGCACGAAAAACGTTCTCATAATTTCCATCAATCATTTTTGTCGTTAATTGTCGAATTTGCATTTGAGACAACTGAGGACCTGCTGCACATCCGAAAACAAATACTGATAACAAGACAAATAACAATAAGTTAATAAAAGATTTTTTCATTTCTCCACCTTTATGTTTTTTAAAATGATGCTGCGATTACACTGTAGTCTTTGACTACATCGTTATCATCAAAAATAATTATTAAGTCGAAAGACTTTGTTGTTGCCGATGATACTGCACGACTTCCACCCCAGAATATAAAGCCGCCTCCCTCTGAACCATATGCAGATTCATAGGACATTCTGTTATAGTTCCAAACCTCATCATTGGAACGATTTTTTGTAACAATATTTGGCGACCCGAATATTTGAAGAATATCAGCTTGTGTCGTAACACCCTTTTTAATCTCCATTTTCACTTTCCCGGATGTTAGGTTTGTATTACTCGTTTCCTTCACGCCTGAACTTGCACACCCAAAAATGAAAACAGAAAAAATACAAATGGAGATAAAACCCCATAATGCTTTTCCCATATTTAACCTCATTTATTTAAGTTTGATTTATAACTATTACATTGGCTGCACTATATTGCATTTTGAACCTTAATATGTGCACAGCTACATATTTGCATTCATTAACCTTGTAAAATTTATCGTTTGCAGAATATTTCTATAACTAATTATTTAAATATTATTGAGCAATTAAAATTGCTTCAATTTTGGTAGCGCCAGCTATTAGAAATACTGATTATAGGATATATTTTTATAAAAATATTGAAAAGTAAAAAAGATTATTTTGAAGTAAAAAATATTGATACCCTTTTAATATAGTACCCCTTTATCGTCAGTATTCTAAAAATTCAAGCCTTATATCCCCGAAGCCAATTAATAAAAATAATAACATGAATAAAGTAAGAAATGATTTATCAAAAACCAATAAAAATTATTAATATCTGCCATTTAATCCATCCTCCCGAAATAATAATAAAAGCACCCACCATAGGTATTGCCTTTACTTAGAACTATATTTAACCAAAGATTAAAACTTAGGAACTCAATTATGAAGATACACGATGATAAAAAGCGTGAAAGGATTTACACACACCGCAAAACCATTTTGGATACAGAAGTATTAATAAGCATGTTACCAAAATGGGATATAAACAAGTTCAATTTGGTATTAAACGCGCTTAAACAAAAAGAAGTCATTGAAATAACCGGCGATGAAGCCAAGATCTTTCTTCTACCAATATCACAAAAAGAACTCATGAATTCCGAAACACCTCACCAACCTATTTTAACTCCTGATGAATCAGAACTTCTTACACTCCTAACAAGGCAAAGTATAATAAGTCCGTAGAAAAAACTTTTTTGCTTTTTGATAATTGCTGCCCCAATTTAAAATAAAAAATCTCAATTATCTGGCGACCACCGGGACTTCACTCCTTTCGTTCATTCAGCATTCAAAATTCAGAATTCAAAATTCCTTTTCCTCCTTTCCTTCATTCAGCATTCAAAATTCAGAATTCAAAATTCCTTTTCCTCCTTTCCTTCATTCAACATTCAAATTTAAGCATTCAAAATTCCTTCTCCTCTTTCCTTCATTCAAAATTCAAAATTAAGAATTCAAAATTCCTTGTCCTCATTCCTTTCATTCAACATTCAAAATTCCTTCCTCGCTCGTCATTCCTTCTCCCTACTCCTTACTCCTTACTTCCTACTTCTCTCCCGCTCGTCACTTGTCACTCGTTACTTGTTACTAATTGTATTTCATTTAATAGGAATTGTAAAATAAAATGTTGTCCCTGCACCAATTTTCGAATCAACCCAAATTCTACCGCCATGGTTTTCAATTACTCGCTTCACAATTGCCAGGCCAATACCGGTACCTTCGTATTTAGATCCGCTTACTGCCCGTTGGAATGGCATGAATATCCGATTCTTAAAACTATCATCTATGCCAATACCATTATCTTTGATGTGAAATCGATACATTGGTAATTCATCTTCCACTTCTTCGTAGCCAATTTCGATGATTGGCAATGCACTATCATTATATTTGATCGAATTTGTAATCAGGTTTTTCCAGACTTGTGAAATTTGCGTCTTATCGCAATGACATGAAGGAAGCATTTGCTTTACATCAATAATTACATCCTTTTGTTTAATCATATAATCCAGATCAGTAGTTATCTCATCTATCATATTTTCTATGGAGATTTGTTCCTCCGAAATTATTGTCTTTCCGGCTCGCGCAAATTCTAATAAATCATTTATTAGTAAAGCCATTCTTTTACCGGAAGATATAATTACATCAATTTGTTCTTTTGCTTCATCATCTAATTTATTTCGATAATCTTCTTTCAGAATTTCTCCATAACCGATAATTCCATTTAAAGGTGACTTTAAATCATGAGCTACAATAAATGAAAAGTTTTCTAGGTCTTCGTAACGGCGATGAATCTCCTCAATCATTGCATTAAAAGCTATAATTAGTAAACCGACTTCATCTTTTTCCTTTGTCGCTAAGTGTACCGAAAAATCTTTTATCGTAATTTTTTCCGCTACTTTTACTAATTCTAAAATCCTTTTTGATATTTTATGCATCGTAAGGTATATGACAATTATAGAAATTAGAAATGCCAACAATGAAAGACTTATTACAACGGAAAAAATATTTGCTCTGCTTTTATTTACAGAGGATTTAACCGTCTTTACATTAGCTTTTACAGTATCATAAATAGCAGTCACTTCTTTATTAATATTTTTTCCGTATGGCTTGTCAATTTCTTCCATCAAAAAAATAGCTTCGGGATTTGCCTGGATTTTGTTTAATCGAAATATTTTTTGGGAAATTAAATTTATATGATAAACATCTTCCATTGCATATTGAAGCTGCTTGCGCTCTAAAGGGGTCAAATTAAATTGCTGAAGCTTAGTAATTTTATCATTTACGATAGCGCTAAGACTATCATAATTTTCCTTATAAATAGATTGACCTGTAATAATAAAATCATGCGAGGTCATCAAAAGATCGTTTATACTTGTTTGAAGTTCAGCAGATAATCTTTGTTTTTGGGTTTCTCTTTCTAACTTATTGATATTATTATTTGTATTAGAAAGCTCAAGAAGGAATAGTGAGCTAATAATAACTAATAACATAAGAATGGCAAAAAATGCAACACCTATTTTTTTAGTAATGGACATCTTATTTCCTTTTCAAATATGATAATTAAGCATCTTGTATGAGATTTAATAAATCGCTTTTAGTAATTGCTTTAAATAAAGCAGCAATAAGCTTTGCCTCATAATTTTTACTAATTGGTAATCCTACTGCCTTTCCTTTTTTTTGTCACACGTCAACCTGTTGATTTGAAATAATTTCATTTACGAGGTTGAATATATCTTTAGTGGAGAATGGTTTGGACAAATAATGTGTCATTCCTTTGGAGAGGAAGTTTTCTTTATCCCCATCCATTGCATACGCCGTCATAGCTACTATGGGTGTGGTTTCATAGCCCTTTATTTTTCTTATTTCCTTGGTTGCTTGAATCCCATTCATATCAAGCCCTAAACCGATATCCATCAATATTACCGCGTAATCATTTTCTTTGGTCAACTCTATTGCTTTCGGTCCATTGTCGGCTATATCTAAGCTGCATACTTTCCTTAAGCTATAGCTAACAAAATTGATTGTAGTTTTATCGTTTTCGACTAAAAGTACTTTCGGCAAATTGTAGCTCGCCGGAAGGGAATCATTCGATTTTCCTATTTTATTTTTGACAGTAATATTATCTTTCCCATTAACTAAATTAGTATAGAGAAATCTTACCGTAAATGTGGAACCTTTCCCTTCGATGCTTTGTACTGTAATTATGCCTCCCATCATTTCTACAATTCTCTTTGTTATTGTAAGACCAATACCGGTTCCCTCGTAGTTGCGGTTTAAGCCTTCGCTAGCTTGTCGAAATTCCTCAAATATCAGGTTTATACTTTTTGTAGGAATCCCGATTCCCGTATCACTAACTTTAATCACACTCCATAGTTTTTCTTCAAAAATTTCTTTAGAAACCGTGACGATCACTTCGCCTTCTTTGGTAAACTTTAATGCATTGTTTAAAAGGTTATTAATAATCTGATTTAGCAATTGTTCGTCTACTAAAGAGAAAATGTCATTTCCGTTTATAATAGCCTTAAGTTTCAAATTATTCTTTCTCGCATAGCCTTCAAATAGTTTGACGGTGTCTATTACTATTTTGGCAATATTGTTTATCTTAGGATTTATTTCAATGCTCCGCGCTTCAATACGTGAAAGATCAAGTATTAAATTTAAAGTACTCAATAGCCTGCTTGCGCCTGAATATATTTGTTCTAGCATTGCCAAATGCTCTTCGTCTTTCAGCTCATCTTTTAATACATCTGAAAAACCTAAAATGCCTATCATTGGTGTACGTAGCTCATGGCTCATATTTGCTAGGAAATTGGATTTGATTTTGTTCATCTCTTCTGCCTTGTTTTTAGCTGCTATAAGCTCTGCCTCATATTTCTTCCTTATGGTCATATCTCGCCCGATTGACGCAATACCTAATATTTTACCGGTGCCTAAATCCTTTACGTAGAAAGTATTTTTTGTTATCGGGATAGGCTGATTGGTCTTAAAATGTCTTAAAGAAGATTCTCCTTTCCAAAATCCGTTTTGCCTTAAAGATGGTAGTTCCTTTTCCTTTCTTGCCAGCCAGCTTTCTGGTGTGTAAAATTCTTTTACTGCATAATCAGATATATTCGCATCAGCGTCTATGCCTACTAACCTTTTGCCTGCATTATTTAAGAATAAAGTTTTATCATCTAAGGAGAATACTGCTATGAAATCATTTGTGTTATGTACTAGGGATATAAGCCTTTGGTTTTCAAATTCTATTTTTTCTTTCAGTTCCTCTCTAAAGTTATTATCAATTGCATAGCTAATGTCATTGGATAATTCACTTAAAAGATTTATTTCCCTTTGATTAAAGAAACCCTTTTCGATAGACCCCAATACCATAATACTGAAGGCACTGCTTTCTAGCTTAATAGGGAATATAGCAAGCGAGTTAATATTAGATGCAACTGTGGGGTTAAGCTTAAGAGAACTTATTAAATATGGATTCAAATCATTAACTATAACTGGACCGTTGCTCTTTTTAAGGTATTTATGCATAAGATTAATGTTATTTACTAGACAGCCATTTTGCCCGTTTTCATCCATACTGCATTCTAAGCGGTTATTAAACTTATCTATTGTACCCTTATCTATATCCTTTAATCCAATGCACGCATAGTTAAATCCTCCCGTATTTTCAGCTATATTTAAAATGGACTTAATCAATCTTTCATTATTTTTCTCTTTTACTATTAGTTGATTTATTGCAGATGTGAATGCATATATCCTATTAAGTTTTTTGATTTCTTTTTCATTTTCTTTTAATTGTGTAAGATCCTGCACAATTGAAATGGCGTGTAATTCTCCCTCAATTTCTATTACTTTTGCTGAAACTCGCCCGGGTATATACTTTTTATCTTTGGACAACCATAAGGTATCGAAGCCCCTTACTTCTTTGTCTCTTATTAACTTTTCAATAATTATTTTCCTTTCCTCATTGTTGCCCCATAATCTTAACCCTTCAGTTGTCTTATTAATGATCTCTTCTTTTTTATAATTAAGAGCCTTTAGCATAACCTCATTAATTTCAACTATTTTCCCGTCCGACAAACGCGTTATTATCAATCCATCGGGTCCGGAGATAAATGCCTTTGAAAATTTCTCTTCGCTTTTTTGTAGCAGGTGTGTTGACTTTCTTAAGTTTGATACGTATTTATTTTGGAGGAAGTAAAAGGTGATTGTGATAGAGAAACCAAATAGGACAAATAGCATGTAGAAATTCACAAGGTGATTTATGTTATCAATGTTGACTTGTGAATATTGATGAAGCGACGTTTCAATTTCCTGGTTCAAAGTCAGTGTTAATTCATCTATCATATTTCTTAATATTTTTTGCCGGGAATACACCGAAAAAATATTAAACGGAAGTTGTGTTTTGCTTGAGCGCATATAATAATTTCTTAAAAATTGAGCACGCTTATTTTGTAAAATATTAAGTGAATCTATCTGTGCCTTTTCTGATGCGCTTAGATATTTGTTCTTGATTAAGAACCCAAGGTATTGATTAACCTTATTCGAATCATTTTTCAGTACGCTAGATTTATTTCTGTTGCCGCTAAGTAAAAGGAAATGATAATCTACTTCAATTTTATCTTTATATTTTTCAAATTCATCTAGATTAAGTAAAATTGTTACCCTCTTTCTAATAATATCCTGATTCTTTTGTGAATCCATTAAATCCATATAGCTGATAATGCTGATCGATAATAAATATATTATTGAAATTGGAAATAAAATTCTCTTCCTTATCATAATTCTCCTTCGGTCTAATGTAAATAAAGCACCAATTAGACAATTTTATTTATGTTTATTCAATATGAGTTTTGATAATAAGCTTTTCTATGTTTAGCAATATTAGCAGCCTGTCTTCAAGCTTGCCCACGCTGATTATATAGTCTGTATCTATGCCCGCAGTTATCTCTGGTGGTGGCTCGGTTATGCTTCGAGGGATCCGCAATACTTCGTTTACTTCGTCCACTATAAACCCTACCGTTTTATCGCTTAGTTCTACTACAATTACTCTTGTTTTGTTGTCTTTCTCTGTATCAGGTAGAAATAGCATTTTTCTTAAACTAACTACTGGGATTACTCTCCCTCTTAAGTTAATTACTCCTTCTACGTGTTCAGGCGAGTTTGGCACTTTTGTTATTGCCATTATTCTAATTATTTCTTGAACACGTAATATGTCTATTCCATATTCTGCCTTATCAAGCTTGAACGTAACAAGCTGCAGCAGTTCTTTATCTTCTTTTTGTATTTCCTGTTCTTCAGCTTCTGTGTGCATTTTGTATCCCTCTTAATCTGCGTGAACTATATGTCCGTTTGACCTGACCGCAAGTGTTGATCTGTCGTTTCCTCTTTCGCTATCAATATTGAACCTTGATACTAGATTCTGCAGATTATCCGTCAGTCTATTTAGGTCTTCTGCTGCGCGGGCTATCTGCTGTACTCCCGCTGCGCTTTCTTGTGCTACGTTATTTATCGCTTCAATATTTCTGCTTATCTGTTCTGCCGTCGCGGATTGCTCTTCACTTGCAGCGGCTACCTGTGTTGCTCGATCTAATACTGCAGAGGAACCGGTGATAATTTGCTTCAAGGATTCTCCGGCTTTTGCCGCTAGGCTTTTTCCCTTTTGCGCTTCTGCTGTGCCTTGCTGGATTGACTCTACTGCTCCTTTCGTTTCTTTCTGTATCCTCTTAATCATATCTGCTATCTCTTTTGTTGCCTTTGTGGTACGTTCTGCTAACTTCCTTACCTCATCTGCTACTACCGCAAATCCTCTTCCTTGCTCTCCGGCGCGCGCCGCCTCTATTGCGGCGTTAAGAGCTAGAAGGTTTGTTTGATCTGCTATATCGTCAATTACCTGGACTATCTCACCTATTTGGTCGCTGCTCTTTCCTAATTCCTGAACAGTCTCGGCAGCCTTTGTTACAACTATGGCTATTCTATTCATTCCTTCTATTGTCTCAGAAATAACTTTACCCCCATCTTCCGCTATTTGTCCTGCATTCTTTGCCTGATCTGCTGTACTGCCTGCATTTTTTGTAGTATCAAGTATTGTTCTTGTCATTTGATCGACTGCCGTTGATACTTCTTGAGATTGAGAACTTTGTTCTTGCGCTCCTGCCGCCATTTCCTCTGAACTTGCTGAAATTTGTGTCGATGCGCTCGCTGTTGCTGATACTGCTTCGGTAACTTCTCTAATTATATTTCCTATATTCTGAACAGATTGGTTAAATCCAAGGAATAGCTTTCCAATATCATCATTTTCCTTTTCCGGAATCACCTTAACTGTTAAATCACCTCCGGCGAATTTATCCATTGCCTGCAGCATATTTTGAGTAGAACGGGTCAAGTAATTTTGTAATTCTTTAATTTCTTTTATGTTTATAACCTCTTCCATAGCTCCTATAATGTTACCCTCCTTATTTTTTACTGGAACCCCGGTATATAAAATTGGTATTTGGATACCATTCGGATTAGCTATAGTTTCATCCGTAAAGGTCGAGCCATTTTTCATTGCTCTACTTAATGCACAGTTCTCTGTACGACAATGATCAGTTCTAAATTGTTCGTAACATTTTTGCCCTATCAATTGCTTTTGATCCTTGGCAAGTACTTTAGCTCCGCTTTGGTTCATATACTTTATATTATATTCCTTATCAATAATCATAACCGGATTAGGAATGTTATCGAGATATTGAATTTGAAGCGCTGTTTTTTCTAACATATTATTAAATGCTGTGGAAAGCTCACCCACTTCGTCTTTGCTTGTATTAAATAGTTGAACATTTAGATCGCCAACGGCAAACTTATTGCTTGCTTCTATTAATGCATTAATAGGCTTACTAATAATTTTGGAAATATATAAGCCCAATCCTATTCCGAACCCTAACGAGCCTATTATTAGTATAATGAGGTACAACCTCGTATCAGCATAATCCTGGTTGCTCTGAATATAAAATTCTTTACCGTCTTTTTCTTTTTGTCTCACAAGTTCGGCGAATAGAGTGTCAATTGCGTTTGATTTTTCTCTTACTGCGGTATTAAGTAAAATAATTGATTTTTGCTTTTCAGCCAGGCTATCAAAATTGCCGAGAGCAATAACTTGATTTACTTCCTTTTTATAATCATTCCACTGTTGTTCAACTTGAGCAATTAAGGCTTTCCCCTCATCTGATTTTATCAGAGGTGTAGCCGCATTTATATTTTGGAACAGGAGCTTTTCATAATTTGTTAAATTGGCAAGGCAGTTATCCCTTTCTTTTTGAGATGTAGAAAGTAGATAATTGTTTAGACATCTACTGTATGCGAGGAGATCGGAATTGGATTCTTTTATATAGGCAATTCCTCTCGTTTCATTATGATAAAGAGAACTGAGCATTTTATTTATTGCACCCATATCGGTAAGACCCTGTATACCGACAAAAGCAGTAATAGCAGAAAGAATAAGAAAAGATACTATTAGCTTAACACTTATTTTTAGATTATAAAACCATTTCATAAAATTCTCTTATTAATGTTTAATTTTAATATCGATTATGGTCTATAATCGTAGATTGGAAATATTATTTCAACAAAAATGTTTCAAAAGGGAGATAATTGTTTCAAGTGGTATTTATTAGAAAATCTTAGAGAGGTATGTGATTTATTATATTAAATTCTTCCTCAGCTTAGAGGAATATCTTTTACTGGCAATGAATGGCTTTTCACAATCTGTAATATATATTTTAATACTTGAGTTGTCACATTTATCAATTTTTTCGATGAAGTTTATATTAATTATAGTTGAACGATGAATACGAATAAAATTATTTTCCGGCAGCATACTCTCGAAGCTTGTAATAGATTTCCTAACCAAAAAGGATCTGCCGCTTAAAAGATGAATAGACGTGTACTGCCTCTCTGAGCTAAGATATAATATCTGATCTATTCTTATAAATTGCGGCTTGCCGTTCACTTTCAGAAAGAATTTATCAATCATAGTGTATTTCTTCGCGGCAATTTTTTCCTCAGGTTTTGCAAATGAAGCCTTGAATATTTCTATACGTTTTAATCTTGAATTGATAGAATTTAACACATCAATTGCCTTGTAAGGTTTTATCAGATAATCGTCTGCTCCCATGTCCATTCCTTGCCGCATACTTTTTAACTCAGCTTTTGCCGTAAGAAAAATAAAAGGTATTGATTTGAGTTCAACATTGTTATGAAATTCTTTCAGTATATCGTAACCGTCGAGCCCCGGCATCATAATATCACACATTATAAGATCTGGAATTTCCTTTTGAGCAATACTTATTCCGTCTAATCCATTCCCGGCTTTAAGCACATGAAACCCGTTTTCCGTTAATAAGGCTACAAGGTTCGCAAGAATATTTTCATCGTCTTCTATTAGTAATATTTTTTTATCCATATTATCCTTTCGGAATTAGTACTTTAAATGTCGTTCCCAATCCGGCTTCAGATGAATAACTTATTCCTCCATTATGAAGTTCAATAGAATGCTTCACTATGGATAAGCCCAATCCGGTTCCCGGTATTTTCAAACTATTACTGCACCTGTGAAATGGATTAAATAAATATTTTTTGTCTTTGTCTGGAATTCCTATTCCTTCGTCTGAAATAATAAATTCTATATTTTTATCATCTGATGAAACACTAAATTCTATTTTTCCCCCTCCCGGAGAATATTTATACGCGTTTGATAATAAATTGACTAATATGAAACGAAGTAATTGAGAATCCATGCTAAAAATTTTCTGCGGGCATTTGTAATTAAAAATAAATTCATGATCTTTTCTTGATCTCATCCCGAGCTCTTCGATTATACCGGAACAAAAATCGTATAGGTTTAATATCTCCGGTTTAAATTTTAATTTTCCGCTTTCAGCGTGACTTAAAGTTAAAACATCATCCAGTAGCCTCGTCAAATATTCTACTGAGTTTATTATTCTCTCTATTTGCTCATTTAATTTTCCTTTGCTCCATTTTTCCCTATACATCTGTATCAATTCTATTGAACCTAAAATTGAAGTCAGTGGCGTTCTGAATTCGTGAGAAGTAATTGATACAAATCTCGTCTTAAGCTCGCTTAACTCTTTCTCCTTATCTAGTGACTCCTGCAGCAGCAATTCATATTCCTTTTCTTTTCTTATCTCTTCTCTCAAATGCATATTGACTTCATTTAGCTGCTCGGTTCTTAATTTGACAAGCGTCTCTAATCCCTCTCTGTATTTACGTAATTCCTCTTCTGTCTTTACCTTTTGAGTTATATCTTCTTTGATTTGTATGAAATGGGTTATATCTCCGTTTAAATTTCTTGTAGGGCTTATAATGGATGATTCCCAAATCAATTCACCGTTTTTATTTTTATTTTGAAAAATCCCATCCCAGACGTTACCGGCTAATATCGTGTCCCATAATTTTGTATATTCATTTTGTGATGTATAACCGGACTTGAGTATTCGTGGATTTTTCCCCAATACTTCATTATAATTATATCCTGTAGTTGTTAAATAGAATGGATTAACATACTCGATATTTCCTTCCAAATCAGTTATAACTACTGAAACCGGTATCTGTTCTATTGCTTTGGAAAGTTTTCGAATCTCTTCTTCGTTTTGTTTCCTCTCTGTAATATCTATTTGCAGACCTATCATTCTCTTGGCATCTCCGTTCTTTTTATATTCAATCGTGCGTCCAATGCTGTTAATCCATCTGAATGATCCATCTGCATGCTTTAACCGATATTCTATATCAAATTCATTTCTCTTTTTATTGTTTAATACAAATTCTTTATCTAACGGGTGAACTTTATCATTCCAGCTTTCTATCAATTCTTCTTTCTTTTCCCAATCGTAACCTAGCATTTTGAAATACGTTGGGTTTGTAATCCAAATATCATTTTCTATATCCCAATCCCAAAGTCCTATATTTGTCGCTTCAAGTGCAAGCGTTAACCTTTGCTCGTTGTCGCGTAATAATTTTTCAACTTTTTTACGATTTGTAATATCTTCGCCGGAAAATAATATCCCTATTATTCCTGAATCGCCGCTCCTTATTACCGAATTATGAAACGCAATCATTTTGTGAATCCCCGATTTACAGACTACTTCGTTTTCAAAATATTCAATATCTTCGGTTTCGCCGTTGACCATATTATTAAATATACTTCTTAACTTCTCCCTTATTTCTTTCTGAATAACAAGATTAAACCAATTCTTTCCTATAATCTCATCTGCTGAATACTCTAAAATTTCTGATCCCTTTTTGTTCATTAGTGAAATATTCCCGTCTTTATCTAGCTGGGCAAGCATCACTCCCGCTGCTTCAAAATATAACTTTGCCTGATTACGCTCTTTTATTATTTGAGACTCTGCTTGCTTTAGCTCTGTTACATCAAAAATGGTTCCTTCAATAAACAATGGTGCGCCTGCCTGATTCTTTGCCATTCTAACATTTTCCAATGTCCATATCGTACTTCCGTCAACTCGTTTGCGTTGACATTCATAGTTTAATAATTGCCCTTTTTTTGATAACAATTCCAAATATTTTTCTCGTCCTTTTGGTGAAGGATAAAAATCAGCAGCTAATTTATGTAGCCCTTCTTCTTTCGATTTAAATCCAAAAATCTTTGCAAATGCTGGATTGCAATCTAGAACCTCTCCATTAATAGAATTTCTAAAGACTCCGGCTAAATTATTTTCGAATAATTCACGATACTTTGCCTCGCTCTCCTTCAAGCCCATCTCGGCATTTTTCCTTTCTGTAATATTTGTGATTGAAACAATTACTGCTTCAGCGTATGTTTGATTATCATTAAATAATGGTTCTGAATTTACTGCTATCCAAACTAATTCTCCGTTAGGCTTTTTCAAGCCCATGATTACATTACTTTCAGGTTTCCCGGTTTGAAGTGTCATCACGGCAGGATGCATTTCACCGGGAAATGGTGACCCGTCTTCATGAATTGCTCTCCATTTTATATCTATTGATTGTCTCCCGCTAATTTCTTCGTTTGTGAGTTCTAATATTTCTTGTGCTCTTTTATTCATCTTTTCTATCATTCCGTTTGAAGAGTGAATGATAATTCCCTCATGTAATGAAGTTACTACCGAGCGATGATGTTTCTCACTTTCCTTTAAAGCATATTCCGTCATTTTTCTTTTAGTAATATCTTCTATAAAACCCTCAATGTACTCCTGTTCGCTATTTCTCTCTTTGACTATCCTCATTTTTAAATTAGCTATGAAGCTATCGTCGTTTAATCGCTTCAAATTAACTTCACTATTGACAAACCTTTTTGATTCAATTGCCTTAAGGACAATTTGATTCCGCAATTCTGATTGCATATATAACTTTTCCGCTGCATTAATATTAGCCGATATCATGTCTTCTGGTCGCTTATATCCGAATAACTCTGCTAGAATTGGATTTACAAGAAGTATGCGTCCTTCTAGAGTAGAATGGAAAATTCCTATCGGTGCATTCTCAAAAATCCTGCTGTATTTTTGCTCTGAATTACGTATCAATTCTTTGCAAATACTTAATTCCTGTTTTAATATTTCCTTTTCTTTATTTTTAGAATTAAATATTCTTTTGACTAATAGATACATTAAGATGCTGGTAAGAGCTACAAATAACCATTCCTGAAATGATTTTATCTGCCATATACTTAAATATATATATTTGATTTTACTTAATACAATGTCCAGGAAAAGGGCAGATGAAATTCCAAAAATCAGATATAAAAAATTTGTTCTCAAAGCTTGGTATGTAGCAGCTTTGGTAATCCTCTTTTTAATTATTTTTCTCATAAATATATAAATTCTAATCACCTAGCAATAAACTTTATTAACGTAAAATTAGACTTGTTAGTCCGCCTTTAATATCCCTAATCCCTTTTATAGAGCAACTAATAACTTCTATAAAAATAATCAACTAATCAAAATGATAATAAAATACTGCCTATCGAATATATGTAATAATTTTTGCAGATGTCAAATTAGCTTTCTAAGAAAGACTGAATCCTTTTTAAAAAAATAATAGGAAAATTAAGAAGAACTATTTACTAATTCCTTATTAATAAAATTCACTACTTATATTAATATCCACATGAAAAATAAAATATTTTTTCCAGAGTATCA
>JAJYCM010000246.1 GCA_021778375.1 Bacteroidota bacterium | reverse complement strand
AGGGCACTATCTCTATCTTTTTTAAATGCATGAGCTGTTAAGCATACAATAGGAATATTTTCATACCCAGGGGTTTGTTTTAATTCTTTTGTAAGCTCCAGCCCATTCTTTTTACCGCGAAGAGAAATATCCATTAAGATCACGTCAAATTTAGTTTTCTTTAGATGCTCATAAAAAGTTTGATCGGAGTCGCACATTTCCACATCAAAATTCTTTTCCAAAAACATTTCGAAAAATCTTTGATTTTCAAAGTCATCTTCGGTAATGAGAATTTTTGGTTTTTTAACATCATAATTATTTCCCATGTTAAATTCTCCTATTGCTTAAAAGTTGAGTCATGTTAGCGATCAAAATTTACACGCCGACCTAAGAGCAATTGATTCTGAGCTCTTAGCTTTAAGGATAAAATAAACTATGATTAAAATATCAAGTTGAATATAATATTCAAAGTGTGATTTTTAAAATGGAGAGTGAGAAAATCAAGCTCTATGTTTATTCAGAATATCCGTAATTGTGCGGAATAGTATTTCATTGCTAACCGGTTTGCTGAGAAAAATATCTACGCCGACGTCATAAGCATTTTGAATATCTTGGTAAAGAACATTTGCGGAAAGACAGATTACGGGGATATGATTATAAAGTTGCGAATTTTTTATTTCATGTGTTAATTGAAGTCCATCTTTACGTCCTTTTATGGAAATATCCATAATAATTAGATCGTAAGAATTTTTGGTTAATAATTCATAAAAAGAATTATCAGACCAACAGATATCAAGCTCATAGTACTTTTGGAGAAGCAATTTAAGAAATTTTTGAGTATCAATATCATCTTCAACAATTAGTAATTTTTCTTTTCCCATAATACTTTTATTTGTTTATACGAAAAGAGAACCGCTGCTTGACACAGCAAAACAGCGATTCCCAAATCCCCCAGATGTTCCCTGCCCAGCAGTTTAAAATCAGCGTCAAAAATAGATAATTGTCCAATTAAGAACATCAGTAAAATTACGTAGATTTATCTACGTAATTTTACGTAGTTTTATCTACGTAATTTTACGTAGATGAAAGTCACAAGGGAATTAGACGAGAGGAATCTTGCGGAAGAATTTGGGAAGAATAAAATAGGTCTAATGGAAATTTGCTATTTTTTTTTGTTAGGATAATACCCGCTCTCAAAAGCATAGAGTGCAAGAGCAGCCGTAGAATTTATGTTAAGCTTTTGCATCATATTTGTTTTGTGCGTTTCCACAGTTCTAGTACTAATGTTAAGTTTTTCCCCAGTACTTTCAGCCGATAAACCTTCAGCTATGCTGCATAATATTTGAATTTCCCTTTTCGTCAAAAACGTTTTTTCTTTGGGGGTAGGGTTAATACCCTCTTCGTACTTATTCATCAAATTTTCAATTAATAATTGTGTTAAACCTTGTCCAAAATATTTTTTACCATCGGCAACAGTAATAATCGCTTCAATAAGCTCTTTTTGACCAATATTTTTATGAAGAACTCCGGATGCACCATTTCTTATTGCATTAAATACATAATCTTCATTTTCAAATATGGTAAGAATAAGAATATTTGCGAGGGGATATCTTGCTTTAATTCTTTTTGTTGCTTCAATTCCCGAAATGTCGGGCATTGAAATGTCCATTAATACAACGTTTGGTTTAAGTTTTTCAAACAGACTAATTGCTTCATAACCATTTTCAGCCTCGCCAACGATATCAATGGAAGGATTACTCTTTAATAGATTAATCACGCCTATACGAATAAGAAGGTGATCATCCACAATTAGTAATTTAATTTTACGCATGTTTGTTCTCCAATGGAATTTCGACAATAATTTCTGTGCCAGCACCATTTTGTGAATCAATAGTTACTTTCCCATTAATTGAAAGAGCTCTTTCATTAATATTTATAAGACCCATGCATTTCTGTTTTGAAATATCCGAGTATAATTTATTCATATCAAATCCGAGGCCATCATCTTCAATCATCAACAGAATAAATCCAGGATGTTTGACTAATTGAACGCTAAATTCTTTCGCCTGAGAGTGTTTGACAATATTATTTAGACCTTCCTGTGCAATCCTAAAAAGGACCGTTTCAATTTCTGGACTAAATCTATCGTTTAGTTTAAAAGACTTAAAATTTCCAGATATACCGCTCTTCTTAGCAACTTCATTACAAAGTAAATTTAACGACGGGACTAAACCAAAGTCGTCTAATATTCGTGGCTTTAGCTGATATGACATATCTTTGACTTCGGAAATAGCAGTATCTATCAATTTAGAAATATCCCTGAATCTCTCTCGTTTTCCTTCATAATCAGTCGATGCACTAACGATGGCTTCTATATTAAGCTTTATTGAAGTCAGTATTTGTCCCAAACCATCATGAAGCTCTCTTGAGATTTTTTGTTTTTCTTCTTCCTGCAATTTTTGGATATGGTTTGAAAGATTGCGTAAATTTTCCCTTGATTGAATTAACTCGTCCTTTATCTTTTTTTGTTCAGTAGTATTATTGCAAAATATTTTTCCTAATTCAATTTCCGGAACCCCAATTAGAATTACATTAAAATAGTTATCTTTTATTCGTGCCGAATATTGAAAGGTTTTTCCACTCAGGATGAAATCCTTAAAATCAAGATCGGGTAAATCAGTAAAAAATGACTTAACAGGCAAACCCGTTATTTCAGAATTAGGATTAAGAAGGCGACCCGCATTATTTGAGAAGGTAAGATTGCCATCAAGATTAAATCGGAATAAAGGGTTAGGATCAAGCTCTAAAAATAAAGTCATTAGCTTGTCATTATGAAGCTCTAATTTTTTTTTCTCAAGAAGATGTTTTTGGCGGTGACTAGTAATAGTATTTATGAACAAGATATAAATAACTCCTAGTATAAAAATCATCAGCACAAATAAATTTAGCGGGTTATTTAAGCTGAAAATCAAGCATGGAATTTTCATATTTAAAGAAAATATCTATTTTTGGGCTGTTTCAATTATAGAAGCTTAAATATAAATGTAATAAGATCATCAATTAAATATAAATAATTATTTTTGTGATAATTTTACAATTTTCTAAATAAAGATACAAATAAATATGAGCCCGGGATTACACGAAATTGGAAAGATTTTAATTTCTATTAGTCTGATAATTTTTGTTATAGGATTATTTTTGTTTTTTGGCAACAAGATCCCCCTTCTTGGAAAATTGCCCGGTGATATTGTGTTAAAGGGTAAAAATTTTATTTTCTACTTTCCGATAGTTACATCACTCATTCTTAGTCTAATAATCAGCCTAATTCTATATTTTCTAAGAAAATAAAAATCCCCGTAGTTCTTCAAACATACGGGGATTGGTAATCAACATTAAGATTTATTGCCGAGAAGTTTTTGTATCTCGTCAATAATGACACTTTTATCAGTTAAGCCAACATGCTGATTTGAAATATTTCCTTTTTTATCAATTATAAAAGAAGTCGGAATTGCTTCAATACCACCATATGCTTGAACAACTTCCGAACTTGCAAATACAACTGGATAATTTATTCCCATACTTTTCATAAACGGAACAACATTGGATTTGGTATCTGTATCTACAGAAATTCCAATTACTGCAACTTTGTTTTTGAATTGTTTTTGGATATCGATTAAATCAGGGATTCCTCTTCTGCATGGTGGACACCATGTTGCCCAAAAATCTACAATAACAACTTTTCCTGCGTAATCTGATAAAGTAATCTTCTTACCTTGTGTATCTACCAGAGTAAAGTTTGGAGCTTTTGATGTGGTTGACGATGAAGGCACATATTGTTCGTTTTCCGTAACGGGCGGATCATTTTTAACATCTTCTGAGCTGGCATTTCTGTTGCATCCAAAAATGGAGAACGAAGTTAAAAAAATAATAGCTAAAAACAATTTTCTAATCATTCTTATTTCCTCTTCTTTAGTTTGTTTTTTTTATATGAGTATCCATTTGCAATCTCTTATCTACTACAGTAGTTGGTTTTTCCATTTTCTGCGAATCATATCCGGGAGGATACGGCCCTTGTTTTGCTACCGTCCGGGTATTGTTTACAATAAAGAATATTAATAAAATTAACAGCACGACAATAGTCCAAAAAGTATTTTTATACTTTGGATTTATTAAATGTTTTTTCTCCGGCTGTTTCTTTCCAATTTGCCTATCCTTCGGTTTAACTTTTTTCTGTGCCATAGTTTCTTTTTCTCTTATTTATATGATGTTACAAAAATAATTTGGTTTCATAAGAATTAAAAATTTATTATTGTCTGATTATCTTTTATTTTTAAATTATTCCCGGTTAATGCGTAAGGAGTATCTTATTTACTTATGTTACGCAGATAATTTCAAATATAAAGGAAGTGAAGTGCAACCTCCGAGGTTTAGGAAAACCTCGGAGGTTTCTCACTATTTAAT